>JALHSW010000079.1 GCA_022865365.1 Acidimicrobiia bacterium
TCACAGTCCTCGAGGTGCGCGGCCACGAGGTCGAGCACCTCGTCGACCCGTTCTGTTGCGATCACCTTCTCCCACGCCTCGGGCACGATGGCGAAGTCCTGCTCGGTGACAAAGAGGAAATCCATCTGGTCGAGCAGGGATCCCAGGGTCACGGCGCGTTCCTGACCGATCTGCAGGCCCTCTCGGAACAGCTCCGGGACGAGTTGGTCGCCGAACCGGGCCGTGGCAAGTGGCAGAGCCCGGGCCTCGAGCTCGGGGAGCGTGAAGCGGCGGATCCACTCCCCGTTCATCCAGTCGAGCTTGGCGTGGTCGAACGCTGCCGCGGCGTGGGTGACGCCATCGAGCGAGAACGAGGCCACCACCTCGTCGATTGCCATCACCTCTCGCCCGTCGTCCGGCGACCAACCCAGCAGTGCCAGGTAGTTGCACACTGCCTCCGGGAGGTAGCCGGCGTCGTGGAACTCCTCGAGCGCGACGGCACCGTGGCGCTTCGACAGCTTCGCCCGGTCGGCTCCCAGGATCAGCGGGAGGTGCGCGAACGTCGGCGCAGCACCGCCTCCCAGCGCCTCACGCAGGGCGAGCACACGGTGGGTGGAGTCGATCAGGTCCTCGCCACGGATGACATGGGTGATGTGCATCTCGAGGTCGTCGACCGCGTTCGCCAAGAAGAAGATCGGGCTGCCGTCGGCGCGCACGATCACGAAGTCCGGGATCGTCGACCATTCGACGCGCACGTCGCCGCGGACGGCGTCGACGAAGCTGCTCACGCCCTCGTCGGTAGTGCGGAAGCGGAGCGAGTGCGAACGACCTGCTGCCGCCAGCTCGCCGCGCTCCTCGTGCGAGAGGTCGCGGCAGTGCCCGTCGTAGCCCGGCGGTCGACCGGCCTCTCGTGCCGCGTCGTTGCGGGCCTTCACCTCGTCCTCGGTGCAGTAGCACTCATACGCACGGCCGCTCTCCCTGAGCGCCTCGGCGGCGACGCGGTACTCGGCGAAGCGCTCGCTCTGACGGACCGGGCCTTCGTCCCAGTCGAGCCCGAGCCAGCGGAGCGTGTCCTGGATCCCGACGACCCACTCGTCGCGGGAACGGGCCTGGTCCGTGTCCTCGATCCGCAGCACGAACACCCCGCCGTGGTGGCGGGCGAAGAGGTAGTTGAACAGGGCGGTTCGGGCCGACCCCACGTGCAGCGATCCTGTGGGCGCCGGCGAGAAGCGAACTCGCACCGGTCCGGCCATCACAGAAGTCTACGAGCCGCTCGTCATCTCCTGGAGCAGGCGGCGGGCGATCACGATCCGCTGGATCTGGCTCGTGCCCTCGTAGATCTGGGTCACCTTCGCGTCGCGCATCATCCGCTCGAGGGGGAAGTCGCGGGTGTATCCGGCGCCGCCCAGGAGCTGCACGGCGTCGGTCGTCACCTGCATCGCCGTGTCGGACGCGAACAGCTTGGCCATCGCCGACGCCTTGGCCGTTCCCGGGGCGCCGACCTCGGCCATGGCGCAGGCTCGGTAGACGAGCAGGCGAGCCGCCTCGAGGCGGGTCGCCATGTCGGCGAGCATGAACTGGATCCCCTGGAACTCCGCGATCTTCGAGCCGAACTGCGCACGCTCGGTTGTGTACTGCAGTGCAGCGTCGAGCGCGCCCTGCGCGATGCCGACCGCTTGAGCGCCCACGATCGGGCGGGAACCGTCGAGGGCCTCCATCGCGTACCCGAACCCCGCGCCCTCCTCGCCGATCAGGTGGGCGGCCGGTACCGCCACGTCGTCGAAGAGGAGCTCACCCGTCGGCGAGCCTCGCACGCCCATCTTCGTCTCGAGCTTGCCGACGCTGAACCCCGGCGAGTCGCGCTCGACGAGGAACGCGCTGATGCCGCGACTCCCCGCCTCGGCGTCGGTCTTCGCGAAGACGGTGGCGAAGCTCGAGACGCCGGCGTTGGTGATCCAGGTCTTGCGCCCGTTCAGCACGTAGTGGTCGCCGTCGCGCACCGCGCGGGTGCTCATCGAGGCGACGTCGCTCCCAGCATGCGGCTCCGACAGGCAGTACGACCCCTGCCATTCACCAGTCGCGGCCTTCGGGACGACGCGGTAGCGCAGCTCGTCGGAGCCGTGGCCCAGGATGGCTGCACACGCGAGGCGGGTGATGAACACGAACAGCGACGAGGACGCACAGACTCGAGCGACCTCCTCGACGAGCATGGCGTAGGCAACGCCGTCGCCGCCGTCGTACGCGACCGGGTACGCCAGCCGGATGAATCCCGACGCCCGGTACGCCTCGCACGACTTCCACGGGAACTCGGCGTGGTCAAGGGGTGATGGGGGTCACGGGGTGAGGGTCGCGAGCTCGCGCTCGGCCGCCGTGCGGAGCTCGAGGCGCACAACCTCGACCCGCGGCGCGAGCGCTTGGGGCGCGAGCCGCAAGGCATCGAGGGGCACCGCGTCGCAGAACACGCGACGGCGTGGGTACTCATGGTGTGCTCCCTCGATCTCCTGCGCGCGCCATTCGGCGAAGTCGGGGGCGCAGCCACCCTGGTAGCCCAGCACGAGCATGGCGCACTCGATGTCGGGCATCACCGGTGCCCGTCCGTACGACGACGCTCGCTTCATGGCAATCTCACCCACGACCGCGCTCGCGTCGTCGATGTGCTCGTGCGGTGCGAGCGCGATCCGGTCCTGGGCCCGGTGCACCAGCGCGAGCGCGTACCCGATGTTCGGTCCGGGCGAACCGAGCATCTCGCCACGCGGCTGGCCGCCGTGCAGGTCGCCGGGGCGGTCGGCCGTCCAGTGCTGCGCCGGCGGCAACGTCACGCCGGGCGCGAGATTCTGTTGCTGGCGCGGCGCGTCGCCCTTGCTCGGCACGACGAACGGATCGGTCGGCATCAGTGCTCTCCTCGGTCAGGCATTCCATCGGTGGTGGCCCGATCTGTGCCGGCCTGATCGGTGGCGGCCTGCTGGAGCAGCCCGAACACGAGCGAATCGTAGAGCGCCTGCCACGAGGCCTCGATGATGTTCTCGCTGACCCCGATCGTGGTCCACGTGCGATCACCGTTCGTGCTGTCGATGAGCACGCGCGTGATGGCGCCCGTCCCCTTCTGCGTGTCGAGGACACGAACCTTGTAGTCGGTGAGGTGCACCCGCTCGAGCCCCGGGCATCGATCGCCGATCGCGCGCCGCAGTGCCGTGTCGAGTGCGTTCACGGGCCCGTTGCCCTCGGCGGTCGCGACGACCCGTTCGCCGTCGGCATGCACCTTGATGGTCGCCTCCGTGGACACCCCACCTGTCGTCTCGCCGACTTGGACATCGGGCGACTGGAGATCGTCGGTGATCACCCGGAACGACTCGACGCGGAACCAGGGCTGCTCCCAACCGGTGGCCCGTCGCATCAGCAGCTCGAGCGAGGCGTCGGCCACTTCGAAGTGGTAGCCCTCGTGCTCCATCCGCTTGAGCGTGTCGACGATCTCGTTCGCCTGGGGCGCGTCGACCTCGAGCCCGAGCTCGGCGGCCTTGAGCATGACCGTCGACTTCCCTGCCATCTCCGAGACGACGAAGCGGGTTCCGTTGCCCACCGCAGCCGGCGAGACGTGCTCGTAGGCGTCGGACCGCTTGGCGATGGCGCTCATGTGGAGCCCTGCCTTGTGCGCGAACGCCGATTCACCCACGTATGCGGCTTGCGGGTTCAACGCCATGTTCACGAGCTCGGCGACGTGGTGTGCGACCGGCGTGAGGCGCTCCATGCGATCGGCCGGGATCGTCTCGATCCCCATCTTCAGTGAGAGGTTGGGGATGATCGTCGTGAGGTTGCAGTTCCCGGTGCGCTCGCCGTAGCCGTTGATCGTCCCCTGCACCTGGCTCGCACCGGCGCGAACACCAGCCAGCGCGTTCGCGACACCCGTACCTGCATCGTCATGGAGATGCACGGAGATGGCAACGTCTCCCCTGAAGTACTCGACGACCTCGCGCACGATGCGCTCCACCTCGTCGGGGAGGGTGCCGCCGTTGGTGTCGCACAGCACCAGGTGCGACGCACCCCGCTCCGCCGCACCTTCGAGCACGCGCAGAGAGAACTCGGGGCTGCGCCGGTACCCGTCGAAGAAGTGCTCGGCGTCGAAGAGCACCCCGAGACCCTGACCCCGCAGGAACTCGACCGAGTCGGCCACCATCGCGACGCCTTCGTCGAGGGTCGTTCCGAGCGCCTCCGTCACGTGGTAGTCCCAGGCCTTGCCCACGATGCACACGGTCGAGGTCCCCGCCTCGACGAGCTGGCGGAGCGTGTCGTCGGAGTCGACCTTGCCCTTGGCCCGGCGCGTCGATCCGAACGCGACGAGTGTGCTCGTGCCGAGCGTGAGCTCACGCGTGGCTCGCCGGAAGACCTCGTCGTCCTTCGGGTTCGCGCCCGGCCAGCCGGCCTCGATGTAGTCGACGCCGAGCCAGTCGAGCTGTTCTGCGATGCGGAGCTTGTCGTCGACGGTCAGGGAGATGCCCTCGAGCTGCGAGCCATCACGCAGCGTCGTGTCGTAGATCTCGACGCGCCTGGTTGTGTTCGTCGCCGCGTCACCGGTCATTGGCATACTCCAGCCAGTCCGCGTACTTCTCGACCTGGCCGTGCACGGCCGCGAAGTACGACTCCTGGATCTTGCGCGTGATCTCGCCCGGGTCACCGATCTCGTGGTCGTCGACCTCTCGGATCGGCACGACCTCGGCGGCAGTCCCGCACAGGAACGCCTCCTCGGCCAGGTACAGGTCGGTGCGCAGCAGCTCCTGTTCACGTACCTCGTAGCCGAAGTCGCGCGCGATGGTCATCACCGAGTCGCGCGTGAGGCCTTCGAGCGCGCCCGACGAGAGCGGCGGCGTGAGCAGGACGCCGTCCTTGACGACGAAGACGTTCTCTCCCGTCGCCTCGGAGACCGATCCCTGGGTGTTGAGCAGGATCGCCTCGTCGTAGCCGCCGTGGAGCGCCTCGACCTTGGCGAGGCTCGAGTTGACGTAGATACCGGTGCCCTTGGCCGCGACCGGGTTGATGTTCGGGTCCATGCGACGCCAGGTCGAGATCTTCATGCGCACGCCGCGCTCGATCCCCTCGTCGCCCAGGTACGTGCCCCAGGGCCAGACCGCGATCGACACCTGCACCGGGCACGGCAGTGGGTTGAGGCCCATCTCGCCGTAGCCGAGATACGCGAGCGGGCGGATGTAGCACGAGTCCACCTCGCACGCCCGGATCGTCGCCTTGGTCGCCTCGACCAGCTCCTCCACCGAGTACGGGATCTCCATGTAGAGCAGGGACGCCGAGTCGTGCAACCGGCGCATGTGGTCGGTCAGGCGGAACACCGCGGGCCCGCGCGACGTGGGGTACGCGCGGATCCCCTCGAAGACGCCAGAGCCGTAGTGCAGGGTGTGCGTGAGCACGTGGATCTTGGCGTCGTCCCAGTCGACGAGCTCGCCGTCCATCCAGATCTTGTTCGTCTTCTCGATCGGCATGGGAACTCTCCTGTACCTAGGCCTGCACGCGTTCGGCGATTGCATCGCCGAGCTCGCTCGTGGTTCCGGTCATGTCTTCCGAATTCGCGACAGCGTCGCGTACTCGCTGCGCCGCTTCGGTCTCACCGAGGAAGTCCAGCATCATCACCGCGGAGGTGATCGCAGCCCGTGGATCCGCCTTCCCCGTCCCGGCGATGTCGGGGGCCGAGCCGTGGACCGGCTCGAAGAGCGACGGGCCGCTGCGGTCGGGGTTCAGGTTTGCCGACGCGGCCCGACCGATGCCCCCGGAGATCGCGCCGCCGAGGTCGGTGAGGATGTCGCCGAAAAGGTTGTCGGTCACGATGACGTCGTAGCGGCCAGGGTCCTGCACCAAGTAGATGCATGCAGCGTCGACATGGTGATACGCGGTCCCGGTCCTGGGGAACTCCGTCGCGACGATCCCGAAGGTCCGCTCCCAGAGATCGCCCGCAAAGGTGAGCACGTTCGTCTTGTGCACGAGGGTCACGTGGTTGCGCTCACGGGCCTGCGCCAGTTCAAACGCGTGGCGGACGCACCGCTCGACACCGAACCGCGTGTTGACCGAGCCCTGCGTTGCGACCTCACGAGGCGTGCCCTTGCGCAGGAAGCCGCCCTCACCAGCGTAGGTGCCCTCGGTGTTCTCACGCACCACGATCATGTCGACGCCGTCGTTCAGCGCGCTGGATCCGGCAACGAACGGTCGGACGTTGGCGTACAAATCGAGCTCGAAGCGCAGCCGCAGCAGCAACCCGCGCTCGATGACACCGGGCGGGACGTCGGGCGTACCCACCGCACCGAGCATGACCGCGTCGCAGCCCCGGATCGCTTCGAGGTCGGCGTCGGGGAGCACCTCGCCGTCGCGGAGGTACCGGGCGCCGCCCAGGTCGAACGCGACCGGCGTGTACTCGACGCCGGCGGCGTCGAGCACCTTCATGGCCTCGGCCACGACCTCGGGACCGATCCCGTCGCCGCCGATGATGCCGATCCTGTGCGCCACGCTGCTGCTCCTGGTCCTGACGACTTCACGACACAATGAAAAACCGCCCACCGAAGTGGACGGTCGAGAGCGAACGCCGGTGGTCCGGCGCTCGCTAGGAAATGACGATGACGGTCAGGTGCGTCATGAGGCACCCATGTTCGCAGGCGTTCCGAGGACGGTCAAACCAGTACTCCTTCCCCCCTTGCTCCGCATTGGGCGATTGCTCAGGTGGCGGCGATCAGGACAACGGCCCCGGCGGCGAGGACGATGCCGAAGATCTGGTGACGGGCCAACCGCTCCCCCAGGAAGATCTGCGCCAACGCGATCGTGCTCGCCGGGTACAACGAAGTCACGACCGCCACGAGGGCGAGGAGCCCCGAGCGGTTCGCGACCAGGAACAGCGCGTTGGCCGACATGTCGAGCAGTCCTGTCCCAACCGTCATCACACGCGCGTTCCGGGCTGGGAGCGCCGCGTGGCTGGTCGCGACCGCCACGACGACCGCGACCACGAAGGTGACCGACCGTGACGCCACGAGGGGCCACAATCCCGCGTCGTCCCCCGTGCGGTCGAGGAGGACGAAGAAGCCACCGAAGCCGAGCCCGGCGCCGAGGGCGAGCACGAACGCCCGGCCTCGATCCCCGCTCACCTGCTCCCTCGCTCCGGCGGCCTCGCGCGACAGCAACGCCACGGCGACGATCGCCAGCGCGACACCGACAAGGGCGAGGCCTCCGGGGCGCTCCCCGAGCAGCAACCCTGCGACGACGGGAACGACGGCACCCGTCACCGCGGCGACCGGTGCCACGACGCTCATGACGCCGGTCGCGAGCGCCCGGTAGAAGAGCATCACGCCGATCCCACCCGACACGCCGCCGGCAGCGCCCCACGCGAGATCGGCGCCGGTCGGTTCGGAGGGGAACACCCACACGAGGACGAGCAGGAGCGCTACACCGATGACCGATGACATCGCGACGACGCCGAGCGAGCTCCCCGACCGCTTGGTGGCGATACCCCCCAAGAAATCTCCCGCGCCGTAGGTGAGCGCCGCCGCCAGCGCGAGCACGAAGATCACCACGGCATCATCGCCCACACTCAGCCGATCGCGAGCAGCGTGCGGGTACGATTCCCTGGTGGACGAGCAGCCTTCCCATGGCGATGAACAGCACTTCTCGCGCGACGCGTACGAACGCCTGCGCAAGGAGCACGAATGGCGCTCCGGTGAGCGCAGGAGCGAGATCTCGCAGTGGATCGAGCGCGCGCGCGAGCACGGCGACATCCGCGAGAACGCGGACTTCGACGCCGCGAAGAACGAACAGGGACTGAACGAGGGCCGCATCCGTCACCTCAACCAGATGCTCAAGGCCGCCGTCGTCGTCGACAACTCCGACACCGACGTCGTCACCCCGGGCTCGGTCGTCGAGATCCGCATGAACGGCGACGACGACACCACGCTGTACCTCGTCGGGTCGATCGAAGAGCGCCACGACACCTATGACGTGCTCTCGTCGTCGTCACCGCTCGGGAAGGTCCTGCTCGGCACGAAGCCGGGCGACACCGTCGAGTTCGAAGGACCGCGTCGCAGTTTTGAGGTCGAGGTCGTGAGCGTCCGGTCCGTCGACGCCTGACCGTGCGCGTCCTCGGCGTCGACGGCTGCGTTGGCGGCTGGATCGTCGTCGAGCTCACCGACGACCGGGTCTCGGGCTGTCGGTTCGCCGCTTCCTTCGCGGAGATCGCGTCCGATGCCGCGACGGTGATCGGCGTCGACATCCCACTCGGACATGCGATGAGCGGACCCCGTCAGGCCGACGTCGCCGCGAAGCTCGAGCTCGGGGCACGACGGAACTCCGTGTTCCACGCGCCGGCACCGACTGCGCTCGAGCAGCCCACGCACGCGGGAGCGAGTGCTGCACAGCGCTCCGCCACCGGATTGGGGCTCAGCATGCAGGCCTGGCGCCTCGGACCGAAGATCCTCGAAGCGACCCCCACGTGGGCCGCGAATCCCGAGCGCGTTCGGGAGGTGCACCCCGAGGTCTCGTTCCAGACCCTCGCCGGCGGCTCACCGCTGCCGGGAAAGAAGACGTGGGCCGGCCACCGGACTCGGTGCGAGCTGCTGAGCGCCGCAGGGATCGAGGTCCCCGATGACCCGGGCGAGGCCGGCGTTCATGGGTCCCCGGACGACGTGTGCGATGCCGCGGTCGTGGCGTGGACCGCGGCGCGGATCGCGCGCGGAGAGGCACTGAGCCTGCCCGAGCCGCCCGAGCACGACGCCGACGGCCACCCCGTCGCGATCTGGTACTGACCCGCTCGTGAGTGCCGTGCACGTCACCGCAAGTGCGTCGGCGCGCGATCAGCGTCGTGCCGCGGCCGGGCTCATCGAGCACGGGTACCACTCCGGTGACCGGGTCGCGATCGTCGCCTCATCTTCGAGCGAGTACCTCGGCGTGGTGCTCGGCGCGCTGCGGGTCGGGATCGTGCCTGTCCTGCTCAACCCTGCCCTCACCAGGCGCGAGCTCACCGTGCTCCTCACCGACGCCGATCCAGTCACGACCCTCCACGACGCCGACCTCATCCGACTCGTCGCCACCGAGCACGAGATCGATCTGGCGGACGCGCCGCTCGCCCGACCGATGCTGTACACGTCGGGAACGACCGGCTCACCCAAAGGTGTGTGGTCCGGTGTGCTCGAGGAGCGCGCTGCGGCAGCCGCGCTGGCCGAGGAGCGCGAGCTGTGGGGCTTCGCGCCCGACGACGTCCACCTCGTCGTGTCGCCGCTGTACCACTCGGCTCCCTTGCGCTTCGCTGCGGGCACCCTGCTGGCCGGAGGTGAGGTCGTCGTGCCCGGCCCATTCGATGTCGAGTCCCTGGCCGCGACGATCAGCGCCGTGCGGCCGACGAGCACGTTCGTCGTGCCAACCCACCTACGTCGGCTCCTCGCGTCGTCCGATCGCCCGCCGCTCGGTTCGTTCCGCCTGGTCGCGCACGCAGGCGCCCCGTGCCCGGCGCCGCTCAAGCGCGCCGCGATCGACGCGTTCCCGACCGGGTCGGTGTGGGAGTTCTACGGATCGACCGAGGGGCAGTTCACCGCGTGTGGACCAGATGAGTGGCTGGCACGCCCGGGCACCGTCGGACGTGCTCGACCGGGGCGTCGCCTCCACATCGAAGCCTCACCCCTCGAGGATCAGGCCGCCGAAGATCAGATCGCCGAGAAGGCAACCGGCGTGATCTGGTGCGACGCCCCGGAGTTCGCGCGCTTCGAGTACTGGCGTGACCCGGTTCGGACCGCAGCCGCGTGGCGAGGCGGCGCGTTCAGCGTCGGCGACCTGGGGCGCCTCGACGACGGGTATCTGTTCATCGACGGTCGCCGGGATGACCTCCTCATCACCGGCGGCGTGAACGTCTACCCACTCGAGATCGAGCACGTGCTACTCGAGCACCCCGACGTGCGGGACGCGGCGGTGTTCGGCGTACCCGACGACGACTGGGGCCAACGGGTCTGTGCCGTAGTCGTCGCCGAGGTCGAGCCCGACGAGCTCGCCACATGGCTCCGCGATCGGCTCGCGCCCCACAAGCGCCCGAAGGAGATCATCCGAGTCGACGACATCCCGGTGTCGCCCACCGGAAAGGTCCGGCGGTCGCGCCTCGCCGCCGACCTCGGTCTCACCGTCGACCCCCGCCCCGACCCAGACCCCGGAGGGTGCTGACGCTCCTCGGCACTATCGACGCCGCGTGAGCGTCCGGCGCCGAGGCGACACGCCGCCAGTGACGGCGACGACGATCGCGTCCTTCACGTCGGCATCGAGCTTGCGGCCCGTCCGGTCGGTGAGCTCGAAGCGGTCGACGGCTCGCCCGTCGGTGGTGACCAGGCGCGCCGAGTGGACGTCGGCACCGGCCGACGCCAATCCGACGGTGATCATGTGCAGCAAGCCGCGCCGATCGGGGCTTCGCACCTCGCACAGCGTGTACCAGGGCGAGGCGGAGTCGTCGAAGATGACCGTGGCATCGGGGTTGGCCGGCGAGGTGAGCGGCCGATCGAAGGCGGCGACGATCTCCAGCTCCAGCCGGTCCGACTCGGGCGCTCGCGCCCGCGCGATCTGCCCGTCCTCGATCTGCCCGTCCTCGATCTGGTCGTCGTCGAGCTGGGCGGGATCGAGGAGCGCACGTCGCACACGAAAGCTCTCGAGCGCGCCGCCGTCCTCCCACGTCGCGATCACGGCGTCGAGCACGTCGAGGCCCACGTCGGCGAGGACCCCGGAGACGGTCGCGAGCAGCGCCGGGCGGTCGCGAACCGCAACCTCCACCCGCCACTCGCTCACCGAGCCGGCGGTGCCACCAGACGAGGCATCGATCGCCACGATGCCGACCCGCGCGCGGTTGCGGGAGGGCAGTGGTTCGAGCAACGCGGCCTGACGCGCCACATCGGCCGCCTCCTGGGTGAGCATGTAAGCGCGGGGTGCGTGTCGGATCCGGTCGGCCACGTTGGTGTCCCCTGCGGCGAGCCGAATCGCCTCGGCCCGTCGCCGCTCCACCAGGTTCCGCGCATCGAGCCCGGTGAGCGACAGTCGGTCGAGCACCGTCAGGACGAGGTCGAGCAGCTGATCGAGACGGCCGCGATCCCATGACTCGAGGTCGTTGATCGCAACCGTGAGCACGTAGAGCGCACGAGCACGCTCGGCCGTGTCGAGATGCGCGGCGATCTGCAGCACGCGCTCCTCGTCGAGCCCGTCGAGGCGCGACGCCGAGGCCCGGAGCAGCTCCGAGTCCCCCACCAAGAGGGCGATCTCCTGCTCGGCTGCGGCACCGAGATCGAGGCGGTGTACGAGCAGCCGGGCGATCTCGACCGGTGGCGTGTCGTCGCCGGCCGCGTCGAGGATCAACGCCCCCAGCACGAGCCATTCGGGATGCTCGAGCAGGGCGTGCTCCGCCCCGGCACGTCGGTCGTCGCTCACGACCTCGCGAACGCGTTCGACCAGCGCGAACGTCAGGACGTGCGCGGGCTCGAGCACGAACGGATCGGCCCGGCGGCGGTCGACCGCGTCGGCCAGCTCGGGGAGCGCGCGCTCGAGCAGCCCGGTGGTCTCGAGGAATCGCCACGTGCGCGGTGTGCCTCGACGCAGCACGTCGAACAGCGCGGCGGTTGCGGCGTCGTCCCAGCGCAGCGGTACGTCACCCAGGCTGCCGAGCCAGTCGAGCAGCCGCGAACCGGGTTGGGTGGCGTCACCCACGAGGAGGGCGGCGTCGAGCCCGACGTGCAGCGCCCGCGCGCTGGGTGGTTGCGCGGCGAGGTCCACGACGCCGTCGCGCACGACGAGCCACCCGAGCTCGGGCATCGGCTCGGCCGACGCTTCGGCGCCACGGTGGGATCGGAGCCGTTTGAGCCGCGACCGCAGCAGCGGCGGCGCGAGGAGCGTGGTCGCGAGCACGACGAGCAGCAGTGCCGCGTCGAGGTCGCGCCCCAGGACACCCTGCTGGAGGCCGATCGTCGCGAAGATCAGTCCGACCTCGCCGCGCGGGATCATGCCGAACCCGATCAGCCACTTGTCGCCGGGAGATCCGACCGCCCCGACCGCGGCGATCAGCTTCCCCACCACCGCCACCACGAACAGCACTGCGGCCACACCCAGCACATCGGGCGACACGAACTGGCCGACGTCGACTGCGATCCCGATCTGGAGGAAGAACACCGGGATGAAGAGATGCCCGACGGGTGCGAGCTCGCGCTCGATCCGGTCCTTCACGGTGCTGCGCGAGAGCGCGACCCCGGCGACGAACGCCCCAACGATCGGCGCGAGCTGGGCTGCCTCGGCGAGCTCCGCGAACCCGAGCGTGAACGCCAACGCGAGCGCGACGAGCGTGCCGGCCGAGCGCGAGCGCCGGTGCAACCACTCGAATGCGGGGGGCGCGATCTTGGACCCCAGCGCCGTGGCGACGACCAGGAATGCAACCGCGATCCCCACGATCACGAGGACGCTGCCGATCGAGATCGTCCCTTCCGAGACGATGCGCACGACCACGGTGAGGATCACCAGGCCGAGCACGTCGTCGGCCACCGCGGCGCCGAGCACCGTGCGGGCCTCGACGGTCGCCAGCGCCCGAAGATCGCTGAAGACCCGGGCGGTGATGCCGACGCTCGTCGCCGCGAGCGCCGCGCCGAGGAAGAGTGCGGTGTTGTCGCTGTAGTCGAACGCCTCCGCCACTGCGAAGCCGGTGGCCATGGGCACGATCACCCCGATGACCGCGACGGTGAGCGACGATCGGCCCACCGCACCCAGCTCGCCGAGGTTCATCTCGAGGCCGACCTGGAGCAGCAGGAGGATCACGCCGATCTCGCCGAGCACGGCCAGGGTCTCGTTGAGCCCGACCAGGCCGAGCACCGACGGCCCGATGATCACACCTGCGACGATCTCGGCCACCACGCCGGGGATCCCGACGCGTTCGGCGAGCTCGCCCGCGACCTTGGCCGCGACGAGCACGATCAGGATGTCGAGCAGTACCGCGCCGACGTCCACGAAGCGCTAGCTCGCCGGTTGCAGGAGGTACCCGCGGGAGCGGACGGTCCGAACCTCGAGTCCGAGCGACTCGATCCGCCTGCGGAACCGGACCATCTGCACGTCGAGCGCGTTGCGCGTCGGCACACCCTCGCGCCAGGCGCTGCGCGCCAGCCCATCTCGTCCGACGACGGCCCCGAAACGCTCGACGAGCAGTTCGGCGAGTGCTGCTTCGACGGGCGAGAGCGCGACCCAGCGACCGCCGAAGTGCAACAGCCCGGAGGCGTCGACGACCGGGCGCTCGACATCGCGCTCGGCTCGACGGTGCAGCGTGCTCACTCGGATCTGCACGTCCCGCGGATCGGCCGTAGTACGGGTCCAGTCCTCGAGCGGGTCGACGACCGGCGGGGGCTGGTCGTCGTCGTCGACGAGCAACAGCCGCGGGTGCCCGGAAGAGCGCAGCTGCTCCAGGCGCTCCTCCTCGTCCGGCCAGCGCACGATCTCGACCTCCATACGAGATGAACGTACGGGCCGTGTGTTTCGCCTGTGTTTCGCGAAGGTGAACGGATCCTGCGCGTCCGGTTGCCGCGGCACCCGGACGGTGGTCATGCAGTCGTTGCGTGCCAGAATCGGTCTGTGGCCGCGACCCCGGACTCCCCGCCGAGCACGCTCGCCGACAAGGTGTGGGAGCGCCACGTCGTGCGACGGGCCGACGGCGAGCCCGATCTCCTCTACATCGATCTGCACCTGGTGCACGAGGTCACGTCACCACAGGCCTTCGAGAGCCTGCGCATGCACGGTCGGGGTGTTCGCCGCCCCGACCTCACCGTGGCCACCATGGACCACAACGTGCCCACGATCGACATCGATCAGCCCGTGGCCGACCCCATCTCCAAGAAGCAGATGGACGCACTCGCGAGCAACTGCGCCGAGTTCGGGATCCGCCTCGCCAAGATGGGCGAGGCGGGCCAGGGCATCGTCCACGTGATCGGTCCCGAGCAGGGTCTGACCCTTCCGGGGATGACGATCGTCTGCGGCGACAGCCACACGTCCACCCACGGCGCGTTCGGGGCGCTGGCGTTCGGCATCGGCACGAGTGAGGTCGAGCACGTGCTCGCCACCCAGACGCTCCCGCAGGCCCGCCCGGGGACGATGGCCGTCACGGTCGATGGGGAGATCCCCGCCGGGGTCACCGCCAAGGACATCGTCCTCTCGATTATCGCCCGCATCGGCACTGCGGGCGGGATCGGCTCGATCATCGAGTACCGCGGGTCCGCGATCCGCGCCCTCTCGATGGAGGGCCGCATGACCGTGTGCAACATGTCGATCGAAGCCGGAGCGCGGGCCGGGATGGTCGCACCCGACGACACGACGTTCGCGTACCTCGAGGGGCGACCCTTCGCCCCGAGCGGTGCCGCCTGGGAGCAGGCGCTCGACGACTGGCGCTCGCTCGCGACCGACGCCGGTGCCGGCTTCGGCGTCGAGGTCGAGATCGGTGCCGCGACGCTGCGCCCGGCGGTGAGCTGGGGCACCAACCCCGCCCAGACCGTGACCATCGACGACGTCGTGCCCGACCCGTCGTCGATCCCCGACCCGAGCCAGCGAGAGTCCGCCACGCACGCGCTGCGCTACATGGGCCTGAAGGCCGGGACACCGATCCGCGACATCCCCGTCGACACCGTGTTCATCGGCTCCTGCACCAACGGCAGACTCGAAGACCTTCGTGCGGCCGCCGACGTCGCCCGGGGTCGCACGGTTCGGGACGGGATCCGCACGCTGGTGGTGCCGGGCTCCATGCGGGTCAAGGCGCAGGCCGAGGCCGAGGGGCTCGACCGGGTGTTCACCGATGCCGGCTTCGACTGGCGCGAGTCGGGCTGCTCGATGTGCCTCGCGATGAACCCCGACAAGCTCGCCACCGGCGAGCGTTGCGCGTCGACGTCGAACCGGAACTTCGAAGGCCGTCAGGGCAAGGGCGGGCGAACACACCTCGTCTCCCCCGCCGTGGCCGCCGCCACCGCGATCGCCGGCCACTTCGCCACCCCGGACGACCTGGCCTGATCATGGAACCTGTCGAGGAGATCGTCGGACGGGCGGTGCCGCTGAACCGGTCCGACGTCGACACCGACCAGATCATCCCGAGCGACTGGCTCAAGCGGGTCGAACGCACCGGCTTCGGCGAGGGGCTCTTCTCGGAGTGGCGCGAGAGCAGCGACTTCGTGCTCAACCGTCCGGAGTACCAGGGTGAGGACGTCCGAGTCCTGGTCGCCGGCCCGAACTTCGGGACCGGATCGTCGCGCGAGCACGCGCCGTGGGCGCTGGAGGACTACGGGTTCGACGCGGTGATCTCGTCGCGCTTCGCCGACATCTTCCGCAACAACTGCCTGAAGATCGGCCTCGTCCCCGTCGAGCTACCGCAGTACGTCGTCGAGCGCATCATGACTGCGATCGAGGACGACCCGACCCTCGAGATCGTCGTCGACGTCGTCGATCGTCGCGTCGCGGTCCCGGCCCTCGACCTCGACGAGCCGTTCGCGCTCGACGACTTCCATCACCACCGACTGGTCAACGGCCTCGACGACATCGGCATCACGCTGCAGTACGACGCCGATGTCGCGGCCTACGAGGCATCCCGCGCCGTCTGGCTGCCGACGGCCTCGCCCGGGACCTGACGTCACTGGGGCTTGGTCCCGCTCAAGAGCGCGATCTCGCGCCACTTGTAGTGACAGTCGACCTGCTCGAAGCCCAGGTCGCGTAGCCAACCGAGCTGAGCCTCGGCCGGCGCCAGCTTGTTCGACGGGTCGTCGTCCTCGGGCGTGGTGCCGACCGCGTCGAGGAACGCCTCGTGGAGCTCGCGCGTCGGGGATGCGACGTGCTCGAGATTGCAGAACACACCACCGGGCTCCAGCCGCTCGAGCACCTCGCCGTAGAGCATGCGCTTGCGCTCGTCGACCACGTGATGGATCGCGAACGCCGACACCACCGCGTCGAACCGACCCCAGTCGGCCGGGAGCGGCTCGTCGAGGTCGTGCTCGACGACGGCAACCTGTGGGGCCGCGGCGAAGCGCTCACGCGCTCGCCGGAGCATCGCGGCCGAGAAGTCACACGCGACCACCTCGACCCCGGGACGAGCGTCGAAGACCCGTCCGGCCACCAGGCCGTCGCCGCAGCCGAGGTCGAGCACGCGTCTCGACGCGGCGGGCACCCACTCCATCAGGTGCTCGTAGGCCGTGTCGCGCCACGGGAACGACGACCGCCGCGCTAGGTAGTCCGTCGCGTGGTCGGCGTTCGACCAGAGATTCACCGCTTCCGGATTGACCGTGTCGGGCCGTGTCCGGGACTGGCTCATGGTCCGACCACGCGTTCGCGCGTCTCGTTGCGGGCCTGCAGACGCACGATCTTGTTGACCGCGCTCAGGTACGCGCGCGCTGATGCCTCGACGATGTCGGTCGCGACGCCCCGGCCTGACGCCTTGTGGCCGTCTGCCTCGAGCAGGGCGACCACGTCACCCAAGGCGTCCCCGCCGCCCGTGACCGACGAGACCTTGAAGTCGAGCAGCGTGCCCGAGATGCCGGTCGCCTGCGCGATCGCCGCGATCGCGGCATCGACCATCCCGTTGCCGTCGGCTTCGGCTTCGACCTTCCCGTCGCCGTCGGTCAGCACCACGTGCGCCGTCGGCTGATGCACCGTCCCGCCGTGCACGTCGAGGCTCACCAGCGAGAAGCGGTGTACGACACCCGTGCCGAGCTCCTCGGCGACGATCGCCTCGAGGTCCGACTCGGTGATCGCCACCTTGCGGTCGGCCAGCTCCTTGAACCGGACGAAGGCCTGGTTCAGCGCGTCGCCCTGCACGTGGAGGCCCATCTTGTTCAAGGTGTCGCTGAAGGCGTGCCGACCCGAGTGCTTCCCGAGCACGATCTGCGCCGCCTCCTGACCGACCGAGGCAGCATCGATGATCTCGTACGTCTCGCGATCCTCGAGCACCCCGTGTTGGTGGATCCCCGCCTCGTGCGCGAACGCGTTCCGCCCGACGACCGCCTTGTTGTACTGGACCGCGTATCCGGTCAAGCGCGCGACCAGCCGTGACGTACGGGCCAGCTCCTCGGTACGGACGCCGACCTCGACCTCACCGAAGTAGTCGCCCCGCGTCTTGACCGCCATCACGATCTCCTCGAGTGCCGCGTTGCCGGCGCGCTCGCCCAGCCCGTTGATTGCGCACTCGATCTGGCGCGCTCCCGCGGCGACGCCCGACAGCGAGTTGGCGACCGCCAGACCCAGGTCGTTGTGGCAGTGCGTGGAGACGACGTAGTCGCCCTTCACGTTCTCGACGACGTAGGCGATCAGCTTGCCGAACTCCTCGGGCACCCCGAAGCCGACGGTGTCGGGGATGTTGAGGGTCGTCGCGCCATTGTCGATCGCGATCTGGAGCACATCACGCATGAACTCGGGATCGGAGCGGCTGCCGTCCTCGGGTGAGTACTCGATGTCGTCGCAATACGACTTGGCCCGAGCCACACCTGCCGCGACCTCGGCCTTCACCTGGTCCTCGGTCATCCGCAGCTTCTTCGCCATGTGGATCGGCGACGTCGCGATGAACACGTGGATGCGCGGCCGCTCGGCATGGCGCACGGCTTCCCACGCCCGGTCGATGTCCTTGAACCCCGTGCGCGAGAGCCCCGCGATCACCGGACCCCGGATGTGCTTCGCGATGGCCTCGACCGCTTCGAAGTCGCCATCGCTCGCGATCGGGAACCCGGCTTCGATGATGTCGACGTTCAGGCGTGCCAGCTGCTCGGCGATCTCGAGCTTCTCCGCTACGTCCAGGGAGATCCCGGGCGACTGCTCGCCGTCCCGCAGCGTCGTATCGAAGATTCGCACATGATCGGCCATGTCTCGCTCGCTCTCTCGTCTGCATTTCTGGATGTCTGGATTCGGGGCAACAAAAAACCCCCCTGGCCCAAGAGGCACAAGGAGGCGACCGCGAGCACCAGGTGGTGCCCGCGGCTACGTAAGGAGGAGGCTGGTGCTGATGGAGGCGCGCAGTTCCTTCATCATGGTCTGACCATCATGACGAGTCCGCGCGCCAATGGCAAGCCATATGCAATGTCAGGTCATGAGGGCGACGGCGTGCGACAATCGCTTCCGATGGCGAAGCACCGGTGGCTCCGACGCACGATCGGTCTGGGAGTCGTCGCGGGCGCGGCCTACGCCGTCTGGCGGGCAATCGAGAAGAACCAATCGCCGGGCGACAGCGGGTGGGAGCCCCAACCGTTCCCCTTCCCGCCCCAGCCGCGTACCGCCGATACCACCGGCCGGATCTCCGGGTCCGCGTCGGGCGAGCGCGCCGAGCGAGACGAGCAACACGCCCCGCCCGACTACCTCGAGCCGGTTGCCGGTGCATGCCCGGCATCGCATCCTGTGAAGGCCAAGCTCGCAAGCGGGATCTTCCACGTTCCCGGCGGCCAGAGCTACGAGCGCACGACGCCCGACCGGTGTTATCTCGACGCCGCCGCGGCGATGCGCGACGGGCTCCGGGCGTCGAAGCGCTGAGCGCCCGGCTTCGGGATTCAGGCCGAGCGGCCTCAGCCGAGCTCGATCGCCTTCGCGTCGAGCACGCCGTCGACAGCACGCACGCGTTCGACGGCTTCTGATGGGACTTCCGTCGACGCGGTGATGACCATGAGGGCCGACGCGCCTTCGGCGTTCGTGCCGACAGCCATGTCGGCGATGTTCACGTCGGCATCCCCGAGGATGGTGCCGACCTTCCCGATCATCCCGGGAGTGTCGTCGTTGCGGACGACGAGCATGTGGCTCGACGGGGGGATGTCGACGCTGTGCTCGAGGATCCCCACGATGCGGGGCCGGGCTCGCTTGCCGAACAACGTGGCGGCGACGTGCACGGGCCGGTCCCCGGCGACGCCGCGCAGGCTGAGCAGGTTCACGAAGTCGCTCGCAGACGTCGACGTGGTTTCGCGCACGTCGAGCCCGCGCGCCTCGGCGAGCTGCGGAGCGTTCACGAAAGAGACGGGTTCGTCGACGACGCCGCCGAGGACCCCCTTCAGGACCGCCAGCGTGAGCACTCGACAGTCGTAGTCGCCGATCTCGCCCTCGTAGCTCACCTCGAGAGTCCCGACGGCGCTTCCGGCGAGCGCGGTGAAGAGTCGCCCGAGGCGCTCGGCCAGGGGCAGGAACGGCTGGACCGTTGCGTTCGCTTCGCTCGCGTTGACGTTCACCGCGTACGGGACGAACTCACCCCGGAGCGCCAGCACGACCTGCTCGGCGATGGTCTGCCCGGCTTTGTCCTGCGCCTCCGCGGTCGATGCTCCGAGGTGCGGGGTCACGACGACGTTGGCGAGATCGAAGAGCGGCGACTCGGTCGTGGGCTCCTCGGCGAAGACGTCGATGGCCGCGCCGGCGATGCGGCCCTCGCGCAACGCGTCGGCAAGCGCGGTCTCGTCGATGATGCCACCCCGGGCGGTGTTCACGATCCTCAGGGTGGGCTTCGCGTGAGCCAGCAGCTCGGCGCCGAAGAGCCCGAGCGTCTCGGGTGTCTTGGGGAGGTGGATCGTGACGAAGTCGGCTTCGCGCACAAGGTCCGTGAGGTCGGGGATGAGCCGTACGCCGAGCTGACGAGCGCGATCCGCGCTGACGTACGGGTCGTACGCGACCAGCTGCATGCCGAACGCGAGGAGGCGCTGCGCGACGAGCACGCCGACACGACCGAGGCCGACGACGCCGAGCGTCTTGCCGTTGAGCTCGACGCCCTCCCACTGCGAGCGGTTCCACTTCCCCGCCTTGAGATCGCGGTCGGCCTGCGGAATGTTCCGCGCCTGCGCAAGGAGGAGGGCGGCGGCGTGCTCGGCCGCCGACAGCACGTTCGACTGCGGGGCGTTCACCACCATGACGCCGCGACTGGTTGCCGCGTCGACATCGACGTTGTCGAGACCGATCCCGGCCCGCCCGACGACCACGAGATCCGTCCCTGCCTCGAGCACGGCCTCGGTGACCTGGGTTGCCGAGCGGATCACGAGCGCGGCGGCATCCCGCACGGCTTCCACGAGCTCGTCGGCCGACATGCCGAGTCGCTCGTCGACCTCCAGGCCGGCGGCGCGCATGGCCTCGAGACCACGCGCAGCAAGTCGTTCGGCGACGAGGACACGGGGAACCACGAAACCGAGGGTAGCGGCCGGGATGTGGTCGACCCCGGGTTGTAACCCCGCCCCTTGTGCGTGGCCGCGTCAGACGCGGGGTAGGGCGATCTTGGTCATGGCGACCACGTCGTCCTTGATGCCCGCTTGGTCGGTTTCACCGAGCGCGACGTACTGGACGGTCAAGAGCGTGTCGCCCTTCAGCACGTATGCCGTGTTGATCCCCCCGCCGGCGTAGAAGGCGTTCCTGCCGAGGCCCGAGACCGGCTCGATCTGGTCCTTGAAGACCCCCTTGGCCGTCCGGTACCCGATCTTGCTCTCTTGGCTGTCACCTCTCTGGACCAACACCGAGACGTTGCGAACCGGCGACGACGCGTCCTCGAGCGCGTAGCCACAGATGCCCGCGCCGGGTGGTCCCTGCTGCTGCTCGACCAGCTTCTTCGCAGGGAACCCCGTGACGCGTGCGACCTCGGAGGCCTTCAGAGCCTTGCAGGCGTTCGGCTTGGCCGCGACCGACGCGCTCGCGGGTCCGATCCCCGCCGCCAGTGCGACGGCGGCGACGAGTGCAGCAACGACGAGCAGGCGGCTGCGCATGACGCTCCTCAGCAATATGGGGTAGTCACAGTATGTGCTGCGCCGAGCCGCCGGACGTGTCACTCGAGCGCCGCGTCGGCGACGTCGAGGAGCCAGACGCCGATCGCGGCAACCACGCGCGTCACGAGAGGAGGGCCGCGATGCGGCTGACGCCTTCCACGAGGTCATCGTCGGACAGCGCGAACGACAGCCGCGCGTAGCCGGGGGCGCCGAACGCCTCGCCGGGGACGGCGGCGACCTTGATCTCCTCGAGGAACAGCTCGCAGAGCTCGAGCGAAGTCGTCGGCGTTCGCCCCGCAATCGACCGGCCGAGGGCTCCGACGAACGACGGGAAGCAGTAGAACGCGCCTTGCGGTTCGAGACACTCCACGCCGGGGATCGCCGAGAGCATCCCGTGCATGGTCTTGCCCCGACGCTCGAACGCGGCGCGCATCTCACCGACCGCGGTCAGATCGCCCGACACCGCGGCGAGCGCGGCCCGCTGCGACACGTTCGCGACGTTCGACGTCGAGTGCGACTGCAGGTTGGCGGCGGCGGCGATGACGTCGCGCGGCCCGATCATCCATCCGACGCGCCAACCGGTCATGGCGTAGGTCTTCGCGACGCCGTTCACGACGACGCACGACTCCGCGAGCTCCGGCACCAGTGTCGGCATCGACGAGAACCGGTGCTCCCCGAACGTGAGGTGCTCATAGATCTCGTCCGTCACGACCCACACGCCGTGCTCCGCGGCCCACCGTCCGATCGCCTCGACCTCAACGGGTGGGTACACCGAACCGGTCGGGTTGCTCGGCGACACGAAGAGCAGCGCCTTCGTGCGTGACGTGCGCGCTGCCTCGAGCTGTTCGACCGTGACGCGGAACGACGTTGCCTCGGTGGTAGGCAGCACGACCGACACGCCGTCGGCCAGCGCGATCGACTCCGGATAGGTCGTCCAGTAGGGCGCGGGGAGCAAGACCTCGTCGCCGGGGTCGAGCAGCACCTGGAACGCGTTGTAGACGGCTTGCTTGCCGCCGTTCGTCACGATGATCTGGCTCGACTCGCACTCGAGCCCGGAGTCGCGCAACGTCTTGGCCGCGAGCGCGGCGCGCAGTTCGGGCAGGCCCGCCGCCGGCGTGTAGTGATGGCTCGCGGGGTCCGAGCAGGCGCGGATCGCGGCTTCGACGATGTGGTCGGGCGTCGGGAAGTCAGGCTCCCCGGCGCCGAACCCGATCACGTGCTCGCCGGCCGCCTTGAGGGCCTTGGCCTTGGCGTCGACGGCGAGCGTCGCCGACTCGCTGATCGCGCCGATCTTGCGGGAGATCCGCAGACGCTCGGAGATGCGGGCCATGGGCCCATCCTCCCACGCCGGATGGCGGCGACCCCGAGCGTTTGTGCGGACGTCTACCCGAGCGTTCGGCCCAACGTGGGCGGCGTCAGACGGCGACCTGCTCCGCCTCGGTCGGCACCCAGCCCCGGAGATCAGCGAGGCGAGGATCGTTCGAGAAGACCTCGACGATCGGCAGCGACAAGCCGAGACGGCGCTGCACGGTCCGGATCGCGTTCTCCTCGTTCCAGAGCATCAGCGTGACCGCGACGCCGTCCTCGCCGGCTCGGGCCGTGCGGCCGGAGCGGTGCAGGTATGCCTTGTGGTCATCGGTGGGCTCGTAGTGGATGACCACGTCGATGTTGTCGACGTGGATGCCCCGGGCTGCGACGTCGGTGGCGACGAGCACGGGGACCTTGCCCGCCTGGAAGTCGGCGAGCGACTTCTCTCGGGCGGCCTGACTCAGGTCACCGTGGATCGGTGCCGCCTGCACGCCCTCCTTGCGGAGCTCGCGCACCAGCTTGTCGGCCGTGCGCTTGTAGTTGCAGAACATGAGGGTGCGCTTCGAGTGCCTTGCTATCTCGGCGGCGACCTTCACCTTGTCCATGTCGTGCACGAAGAGGAAGCGGTGCTCCATCTCCTCGACGGTCGGCTCGTCGGACTCGACCTCGTGGAACACCGGGTCCTTCATATAACGCGCAACCAACTGCTTCACCGCGCCGTCGAGCGTGGCCGAGAACAACATCGTCTGGTAGTCGCCCTCCATGCGGAACAGGATCTTCTGCACCTGGGGCATGAAGCCCATGTCGGCCATGCGGTCGGCCTCGTCGAGCACGAGGACCTCGACGTCGGCAAAGGAGACCTCGCCGCGGTCCATGAGGTCGATGAGGCGACCCGGGGTGCCGACGATCACGTCGACGCCGCGCCGCAGCGCGTCGATCTGGGGGTCGAAGCCGACGCCGCCGTAGATCGCCTGGACCTCGCGCCCGCAGAGCTTGGCCAGGGGCGCGAGGACGCCGTAGACCTGGTTCGCGAGCTCACGCGTGGGTGCGAGCACCAGCGCGGTTGGGCGCCGCGGCTGGGCCTTGCCGATGCGCTGCAGGAGCGGGAGGCCGAACGCGAGGGTCTTTCCCGAGCCGGTCTTGGCCTTGCCGCAGATGTCACGGCCCGCCAGGGCGTCGGGGAGCGCGATCGCCTGGATCGCGAACGGGGCTTCGATGCCGTCGGCCTCGAGGGCCGCGACGAGTTTGGACGAGACGCCGAGCGCCTCGAAGGAGGTGGTCACGTTGGTGCTCGCTTTCTTCGGGGGTGGTCGGCCTCGTCGTCACCCTCGGGGTGGAGGGCCGGCAGTCCGTCAAGAAAGCGAGGAAGACCTGCGGGGGCCGACGGCACCCGCTGGACCCCCATCATACCCGGTCAGTCGGCCTTCCCCTTGCCCTTCGCCTTCTGGGCCTTCTTCCACGTGAGCACCTCGGCGAGCGCTTCGGATGAGTCGATGTCGGCCACCGACCGCTTCGTCGCGTCCGAGAACGGCTTGGCTGCCGCTTCCCAGCCTGGCGGGGTGACGGCGAAGCGCTTGGCCAGCAGCGCGAGGAAGATCTTCGACTTCTCCTCACCGAATCCCGGGAGCGCCCGGAGCCGAGCGAGGAGATCGTCACCGGTCTCATCGCGGGGCTCGCCGGCCGGGGCGACCTTCCACACGCTCGCGGCGTTGCCGTCGTACTCGTCGACGAGCACCTGACAGAGGGCGTGCGTGCGCTTGGCCATGGATGCGGGGTACCGGTGCAGTGCCGGCTTCTCCCGGAACACCGCCTCCAGCTCCTCGGGGTCCATCGCGGCGATCGCCGCCGCGTCGAGGCCACCCAGGCGCTCGCTCAGGGTGTGCGGCCCCTTGAACGCCCACTGCATCGGCACCTGCTGGTCGAGCAACATGCCGACGAGCAGCGCGAGCGGGCTCTGCACGAGCAGTCGGTCGGCCGCGGGGTCGCCGGTGACCGGGATCTCGGTGGTCGCCACCTCTGGGACTCTAGAAGGCGAGCCCGATCCGGCCCTAGGTCGCCTTCTAGAATCCGGGAGATGCCCACGCTGCATCACGTCAACCTGTGCGTCCCGCCCACGATCCGGGACGAGGCGGGCGACGAGCACGCCGGCCCGGACGCCGAGGCGACGTGGCTGGAGGCACTCGGCTACCGCCGCGTCGAGGCCGGTCCCGAGATCGCCGCGATGGCGCAAGTGCACTGGTTCGAGGGTGACGACGGCACTCAGGTCCACCTGACGGTCGACCCCGAGCACGCACCGTCCGCGCGTGCGCACACCGCGATCCGCCTCGACGAGGCACTCGACCCGATCGTGGCGCGACTCGAGGACGCGGGCCACCACTGCAACACGATCGCCTTCGATCGCGACCGTCACGTCTTCGCGAACGATCCGGCCGGCAACCTCTGGGAGCTGATCGGGCCGCTCGCCGACTGATGCGGCAGCCCCTCATCACCACCGCCACGACGCGGCTTCCTGAGGCGACTCTCAGGATCGACCCCACGCGCACGCCGCGCACCGGGCACAATCGACGCGTATGCGCGTACTCCTGGTCGAAGACGAAGTTGCCCTCGCCGAGGCGATCCGCGACGGCCTGATGGCCGAGGGATTCGACGTCGACGCCGTCCACGACGGCCTCGACGGCCTCTGGCGCGCCCGTGAAGGCTCCTACGACGCGATCGTGCTCGACATCCTGTTGCCGGGAATGAACGGCTACAAGGTCTGCCAGACGCTCCGCGACGAGGAGATCTGGACGCCGATCCTCATGCTCACGGCGAAGGACGGCGAGTGGGACGAGGCCGAGGCCCTCGACACGGGCGCGGATGATTTCCTCTCCAAGCCCTTCTCGTTCGTGGTGCTGCTCGCCCGGCTCCGGGCCTTGTTCCGGCGAGGCGCCCCGCCGCGCCCCGCGATCCTCGAGTACGGCCCGTTGCGACTCGACCCCGGTACCCGAAAGGCGAGCCACGGCGAGGCCGAGGTCGCGCTCACGGCGCGCGAGTTCTCCCTCCTCGAGTACCTCATGCGCCGCGACGGGCACGTCGCGTCGAAGAGCGAGATCCTCGACCATGTGTGGGGCATCGACTTCGCCGGTGACCCGAACGTGATCGAGGTCTACGTCGGGTATCTGCGCCGCAAGCTCGACCAGCCGTTCGGAACGCAGCTGATCCGCACCGTGCGCGGTGCCGGGTATCGGCTCTGCACGGACGCTTCGTGAGGTGAGTCGGCTCCGTACGGTCCGGGTGCGGGTCACGCTCGCGGCCGCGGGGTTGTTCGCCGTCGCGCTCGCGCTGGCGTCGTTCGGCCTCGTGCGCTCGGTACACGACAACCTGGTCGACGAGATCAAGCAGACAAACGAGCAGCAGCTCGAAGCGGTCGCGCTCCAGCTCGAGCGCGGTGTCAACCCCGAAGACGTACAGGTGCCCGGTGGTGGCCCGGGCGGCACACCGCTGCTCCAAGCGAGGGGGCCCGGAGGCCGCCCCGTGAACCTCCCCGGCGCCGACGGTCGACCACAGGTTCGGCCCGGCGAGAACCCACAGGTGCGCGCGCAGCGCCAGGTCGAGACGGCGCAGGGCACGGTCACACTGGTCGCCGAGAACTCGCTCGACGCGGTCGACAGCACGGTCGACAGCATCACCGGCGCCCTGGTGATCGGCGTGCCGGTGCTCATCGCGCTCCTCGCCGGGCTGACCTGGTGGTTGACCGGCCGTGCGCTCAGGCCGGTCGAGGCGATCCGGGCCGAGGCCGCGGCCATCACCGGCTCGACGATCCACCGCCGAGTTCCCGAACCGAACACCGATGACGAGGTCGGTCGACTCGCCCGAACGATGAACTCCATGCTCGACCGTCTCGAGGCAACGTCGCTGCGTCAACGACGCTTCGTCTCGGACGCGTCGCACGAGCTCCGGAGCCCGATCGCGGTGATCCGCGCGCAGCTGGAGGTGGCGCTGCGACGCGGCGACGGGACCGACTGGCCCACGATCGCCCAGCGCGTGCTCGTGGAGGACGCGCGCCTCGAACAGGCGGTCGGTGAGCTCCTCGAGCTGGCCCGCACCGAGGAGCGAGTCGATGCGACGCCCGTCGTCGTCGACCTCGACGAGGTCGTGCTCGAGGAGACGGCTCGGGAACGTCGCGTCCCGGTCGACACTTCACGGGTCCTTGCGGGGCGCGTCCACGGCACGAGCGCCCAGCTCGCCCGCGTCGTCGCCAACCTCCTCGACAACGCGTGTCGCCACGCGAAGACGCACGTTGCGGTTGCGCTCGGGCGACAGGAGCACGACGTGGTACTCACCGTCGACGACGACGGGCCCGGCATCTCGGTCGCCGATCGCGAGCGGGTGTTCGAACGCTTCACCCGCCTCGACGAGGGCCGCAGCCGTGACGCTGGCGGCGTCGGGCTCGGCCTCGCGATGGTCCAGGCGATCGTGGAACGCCACGGCGGGAGCGTCTCGGTCGATGACGCACCGCTCGGTGGCGCGCGCTTCGTCGTGCGCCTACCTGCCACCGACTGACCGGCTCCAGCGGTCGCCATCCCGAAGCAACCTGTCCGCGGCGATAGCGTTCCCGGCTCGATGCCGACGCTCTCACTCGCGACGTTCAACACGCATTACGGCGTGCGACCGGCGCGCACACCGCCGGCGGAGCCCTACGACATGGTGGCGGCCCTCCGCGCGCTCGACGCCGACGTCATCGTCCTCCAGGAGGTATGGCGGCCGGATCGCAGGCGAGGTCCGGTCGACGACGCGGCGGATGCCCTCGGCCTCACCGTGACGTTCGAACCGACCGGCCCGGCGACCACCGATGCTCGCTGGCCCCACCTGTCGCCGGGCGGTCGGGGTGTGTCAGGAATCGCGGTCCTGACGCGACGGCCGCTTCACCACGTCGGCGTGCTCACCGTCGGCCCGACGTTCCTCGATTCCGCGCCGCGCCGTACCGCGCTCGATGTCGAGCTCGACATCGACGGGACGCCGCTACGTCTCGTGGCCGTGCACCTCACCTCACGGCTGCCGCACGGCCCACCGATCCAGCTCCGGCGGCTCGCTCGGCTCCTCCCACCGCCGGGAACGCCCACGGTCGTCGCGGGCGACCACAACTTCTGGGGACCGGGCGTCGTCGGGCTCATGCCGGGATGGCAGCGGGTGGTGCGGGGTCGCACCTGGCCGACCCGCGCCCCACACAGCCAGATCGACCACGTGTTGATCCGTCCGGGCGAGATCGAGGTCGTCGACGGCCGCGTGCTCGCCAACCTCGGCTCCGATCATCTCCCGCTGCGGGTGGAGCTCCGCCTGGCGGAGCGCGAGCTCAGGCCGGCGACAGGCCGTTGAACGCGCGCGCCTCGTTGTAGAGGCGCAGGATGCTCGACGCGTACGTCGTCGACGTAGCCCAGTTCCCGTTGCCCATCTGGTTCCACGTCGGGACCTTCCCCTTGGGGACAACCAACGCGAAGCGAGGGTCGACGCACGGGTTGTGCAGCGGGGGCACGGCGCACACGGAGGCGCCGGGGTCGCCGTACGCACGGAGATGCTGGATCTGCGCGCGCACGCCCGTGCGCGCGTCGGGGAAGGCCGCAGGCGCCGGGTTCGTGGCCGTTGCCCCGATGCCGGCGAAGTTGTTCATCCAGCCCGGCACGGAGCCACCAAACCGGTACCAGCCCGTCTCGAGGATCCCCTGGACGAATGCGACGTCACCGGCAACACCCTCGGCGGCACCCTCCTCCACGTAGTACTGCGTGAGCGTCGCCACCCCGACGGTCGCGCCGTAGACCCCGCCCGGCTGGGGTGAACGGCCGTTGAACCATGCGCTGAGCTGAGCCGCGCTCAGGGCCGACGGCCCCATGAGCGACACCGTGCCGGACGAGCCACCCGACGGGGCCGGCGCGAGCTTCGGGGCGCAGCCGACGACCAGCACGACGCCCACGAGGAGCACCGAGAGGGCGGGCAGGCGCCGACGGGGCGTGACCATTGTTGCCAATGATCGGACACGTTGCGCGCGAGGTTGAGGGGGAATCCCACCTTCAATGATCGTCGGGGCGCTGCAGGTGGTCGCGGACGCCGCGCTCCGCTCGGACTCCCGATCCACTAGTGGCCTCGCCCGATCCCCGGTTCGGCGGTGCTCCCATCGGTGGCCGCACCGGCGAGGGGGCGGATGGAGGGCGATGCCGCGGTGGGAGCGGTCGTGGGAGCGGTGGCGGCCGTGACCGGGACGGCCCCCGAGCCCGCCGCGGTCGGGGTGGCGCCGGCGCCGCCGGTCGGATCGGAGATCGCGGCTCCGGCCGGGTACGGCCGGAGCCGGAGCCGACCGGCGTCGACGAGAGCCTCCATGCCGGGTCCGAAGTCGATGTCGCCGGCCGAGCAATGACCGTTGGGTCCCGTGCGCACGACGGCACCATCGGGCAGCGATACCCCGCGGGTGCCCTCGATCAGGCTGCCGTCGGGGAGCTGCACGGTCGTGTCGACGGCGACCGCGAGAGCCAGGGCGCGGTCTTCGACACCACGGCCGTAGACGCCCGTGAGCGCACCGAGGAGCACTGCAGCCGCGGCGGCTGCGGTCGCGGCCGTCACGAGCACGGGAGCACGCTTTCGGCGCACATGCCGCGGGAGCGCGACGAGGTGACCGGGCGGGACCTGGGAGCCGAGATGGGCTTCGAGGCCACTGACGAAGCCCGGCCGCGCCTCGAGCACGGGCCGCTCCGCGGCTTCCCGCAGCAACGCACGCACTTCGCCGCGCGAGGTGCGCGACTGGGGCCTCATCGGGCGCCCCTGCCGCGCTCGTGGGACCGCCGGAGCGCGACGAGCGCACGGTGCAGCGTCACCGCGAGCACCGGCTTCGAGCATCCCATCGCCTTCGCCGCGTCGTCAGGGCTGAGCGCGCCGAGGTATCGCAGCGTGAGGACCTGCTGGTACCGGGGCCGGAGCGTCGCGAGCGCCTCGAGCATCCGATCGACCTCTTCTTCGCGCTCGAGGCGATCGTGGTCGTCGAGGGTCGCCTCGTCGGCGAGGGCACGCAACGCCCGCTGGCCCCGGCGGGTGTTGGACCGCCCCTCGCGCCGGTAGTGGTCGACGAGCTCGTTCGCCGCGATGCGGAACAGCCACGGACCGAAGCCGGCCCCCGTGGGATCGAAACGGTCGAGGTGGCGGTACGCGCGCTCGAAGGTCGCCGCGGTGACGTCTTCCGCCGCTTCGCGATTCCAGGTACGGCGATGCGCAAAGGAGTAGATCCGCTCCACGTAGCGGCGGTAGAGCGCGCCGAACGCACCCGGATCACGGCGCGCGCGAACGACGAGCTCGCCGTCGTCGGGCGACTGCGGGTCCTCGGAGTTCTCGTGCAACGCTTCGGCTCGCCCCATCGGCTCTCAGTCTCGTCGATCGGGACCGTCACCATGGAAGCCCAACTCAGCGCCCCAGGGTCTCACGCGACGGGGCCGGCGGACAGCCGTCCGTAGGCGGGGGCGGGGTGGACAGCGCCACCGGCCCCGTCGGCGCGATCTGGGGTCGTTCGAGGGGATCGACCGGGTTCACATCTCCACCAACGATGAGCATCGGCCGTGATTTCGGGCCCGAGTACGGTTCCGCGAGTGCGCGTCGGCTGCTATCTCGATCTCCGCAACCCGCCGCGCTGGCCGCGCCCGTGGGCCGAGCACTACGCCCGGACCCTCGAGCGCTGCGTCGAGGCCGAGCGTCTCGGGCTCGACTCGGTGTGGTGCTCCGAACACCACTTCTTCGAGGACGGCTACCTCCCCCAACCGCTGACCTTCCTGGCCGGGGTCGCGGCCGCGACCAGCCGGATCCGCCTGGGAACGGCCGTGTACCTCGCCGCCCTCCGACCGCCCGTCCAGGTCGCCGAAGAAGCCGCGGTCGTCGACCTGCTCAGCGGCGGACGCCTCGAGCTCGGGCTCGGCGCCGGCTACCGGGTGCCCGAGTTCGCCGCGTACGGCGCCGACATCGACCGGCGCTACTCCCTCACCGACCACTGCGCGCGCGAGCTCCGTCGGCTGTGGCGGGAGCGTGCCGTGACACCCCCACCGGTGCAGGACCCGGTCCCGATCTGGATGGGGTACCAGGGACCGAAGGGGGCCCGCCGTGCGGGTCTCCTCGGCGAGGGGCTCCTGTCGGTCGACGCCGCGCTGCTCGAGCCGTACCGCGCCGGACTCGCCGAGGGCGGCCACGATCCCGGGTCGGCCCGGATGGCGGGACTCGTGAGCTTCGTGCTCGCCGACGACCCGGACGCCGCGTGGCCCCGCGTGCGCGACCACCTCGGATACCAGTGGGACACCTACAACGCGTACATGGTCGAGGGCACCGGTCGCGACACGCCCCGACCGATCGACCCGGAGCGGTGGCGGACGCCCAGCGGCGATCGGCCGGCTCGCTTCGAGGTGTTGACCCCCGAAGACGCCGCGGCGCGGTTGCACGAGATGCTCGGCCGCCTCCCGGTCGAGGAGATCTACTGCTGGGCGAGCATCGCCGGCATGCCCGACGACCTCGTCGACCGCCACCTCGAGCTGCTCGCGACGCGCCTGCGGCCGCTGCTCGCCTGAGCCGCCCTGCCCCCAATCGCAGCGGCGCTACCCTGACGTCTCCGTCAGGTTCTTGCACCGGAGGCTCCGCCATGGCCGATACCCCGTACCCCGAAGCCCCGTCGCTCGGGGACGGCCTCTTCGCCAACGACATGTCGAGCTCCCCGCAGCCCGTGTACAGGATGATGCGCGAGAACGCGCCGGTCATCCGCCTCGACGAGCATTCGGTACTGCTGAGCCGCCACGACGATGTCATGCAGGCGCTGCGCACCGCCGACGTGTTCTCCTCCGACATGGACGCCATCGCGCTCGGAAACGTCCGGCCGCTCATCCCGCTCCAGATCGACCCGCCCGACCACCTGAAGTACCGCAAGCTACTCGACCCGCTGTTCGCGCCGCGCGAGGTCGCGGCCCTCGAGACCGAGGTTCGCCGCCTCACCAACGAGCTCGTCGACGCCTTCATCGCCGATGGCGAGGTCGAGTTCAACACCGCGTTCGCCGTGCCGTTGCCGTGCACGGTGTTCCTGGCGCTCCTCGGTCTCCCCCAGCGCGACCTGCCGCTCTTCCTGCGCATCAAGGACGGCATCATCCGTCCGCCCGGCCTGGCGGGCCGTGAGGCCGACGTCATCCGGAACCGCACTGCCCAGGAGATCTACGCCTACTTCGAGCCGATCATCGAGTCGCGCCGACATGAGCCGCGCGACGACCTCATCACGCGACTCATCGATGCGGAGGTCGACGGGCACCAGCTCACCGACGAGGACATCCTCGACATCTGCTTCCTGTTCCTGATCGCAGGCCTCGACACGGTCACCGCGACGCTCACGTGCAGCGTGGCGTACCTCGCGCAGCACCCTGAGCACCGCACCGAGCTCGTCGATGACCCGTCGCTCATCCCCGCCGCGATCGAAGAGCTCCTGCGGTGGGAGACACCGGTGCCGGGTGTCGTTCGCATCCTGGCCGGCGACACCGAGATCGCCGGCGAGCAGCTGACCGCGGGAACGCGCGTGACGGTCCTGATCGGGTCCGCGAACACCGACGACGCGGAGTTCGCCGACGCCGAAACCGTCGACTTCCATCGTGAGAGCAACCGCCACCTCTCCTTCGGCGGCGGCATCCACCGTTGCCTCGGATCACATCTCGCCCGGCTCGAGCTTCGCGTCGCGCTGGAGGAGCTGCACCGTCGCCTCCCCGACTACGAGCTCGCGCCCGACACGCAGCTCGTCTATGCCGACGGTCTGCGCACCGTCGAGCACCTCCCCCTCGTGTTCGCGCCCGGCGGGTCTGTATCCGGCAGTGCTGCGTGAGGATCGCGGTCGACGAGGCTACGTGCGTCGGCCACGGACGCTGCTACGCGCTCGCGCCAGACGTGTACGCACCCGACGACCGCGGGCACTGCGAGCTGCTGATGACCGACGTGCCGCCCGAGCTCGAGGCCCAGGCACGCGCCGGGGAAGCCAACTGCCCCGAGCGCGCGATCTCGATCAGCCCGTAACGTCAGGGGTTCTCCTCGGGGTCGACAGGGCCGACGTTGAGGTTGGCGGTCGCCTCCGCGGTGTCGAGGTGTCGGAGCCGGTGCGTCGCGATCGACCAGAGCAGGAAGAGCGCGAGCAGCACGCCGTCGATCGCGAGCACCCAGCGGATCCCGACCGCGTCGGCGAGCACGCCCTGCACGAGCACTCCGAGGGGGTTGAACAGCCCGAAGCTCGTCAGCCAGATGCCCAGCACCCGACCGCGCATCGCGTCCGACGACAGGTGCTGGATGCAGCTGTTGTTCGTTGCGATCACCATGAGGAAGCCGGCACCCACGCCCCCCAGCGCGACGAGTCCGGCGGCGAACGTCGGCGCGAGCCCGAGCGCGACCACGAACCCGGCATAGACGACGAGCCCCATGGCGAGGATCGCGCTCGGGAGTCGGCTGCCGTCGAGTCGGCCGAGGATCACCGCGCCGAGGATCGCGCCGACGCCGAACGCGCTCGCGAGCAGCCCGTACTGCACCGCGGTCGCATCGAACATCTCGAGCGCGATCACGGGGATCAGCGGCACGATCGGCCCACCTACGAACGCGAGGAACGCATTCGTGCCGATCGCGGTGCGCAACCCCGGTTCACGACGAACGTAGGCGAGACCTTCCTTGAAGTCGCTCCAGTAGCCGCCGCGCGCGGGAGCGGGCGCCGCGGCGCCGGCCACGGGGCCGTGCATCGCGAGCAGCGCCACGAGCACGAACGCGAAGCTCAGCGCGTTCAGCAGGAAGCACCAGCTCGCGCCCGCCGTGTTGACCAGCAGGAGTCCGGCCACGACCGGCCCGAGCGCCTTGGAGATGTTGAACTGCGTCGAGTTGAGCATCACCGCGTTCGGCAGGTTGCGACGCGGAACGAGCGACGGGATGAACGCCTGCCACACGGGGGCATTCAGCGCGGCGGTGATCCCACCGATCATCGCGAGGAGGAAGAGCAGCCAGAAGGAGCGCAGACCCGCGACCCACGTCCCCCACAGCACGAAGGCCTGCATCATCTGCACCGTCTGGGTGATGAGCAGCACCTTGCGACGCGGAAACCGGTCGGCGAACGAACCTCCCACCGGACTCAGGATCATGAGGGGGATCACACCCGCGAACGCGATCAAACCGACCTTCGCCGCGCTCTCGGTGAGCAGGGCAACGACCCAGCCGAGCGCCGCGAGCTGCATCTGGGTCCCGCTGCTCGATACGATCGCGGCAAGCCACAGGAGTCGGAAGTCGCGCGACGCGAACGAGCGGAGCGAGTGCGGCCAGCTCCGGCCACTCGACGCGAGGGTCTCGGTCATCGCGCCCCACCGTACCCAGGAAGGCGAACCCTCCACCGGGCTAGCCTGCGCGACATGACGATGAACGGGAAGGTCGTGCTCATCACCGGCGGCAACGCGGGTGTCGGCAAGGAGACGGCGGTGGGACTCGCGCGCGAAGGTGCGCACGTCGTCTTCACATCCCGTGACCCGGCGCGGGGTGCGGACGCGCTCGCCGACATCCGGAAGCGTTCCGGCAGCGACACGGTCGAGGTGATGCCGCTCGATCTCGCCAGCTTCGCCTCGATCCGCACCTTCAGCGAGGCGTTCCTCGCCTCGCACGACCGCCTCGACGTGCTGGTCAACAACGCGGGACTCGTGCAGCAGCAACGTGCGCTCACCGACGACGGCTTCGAGATGACGTTCGGCGTCAACCACCTCGGCCACTTCCTCCTGACCTCGCTGCTCCTTGACCGATTGTGTGCGAGCGCGCCGGCACGCGTGGTGGTCGTCTCCTCCCACGCGCACAAGCACGCAGGAGGAGGACTCGATTTCGACGACCTGCAGTCGGAACGCGCGTACAAGTCGTTCCAGGTGTACGGCAAGACGAAGCTCGCGAACATCTACTTCACGCGTGAGCAGGCGCGACGAGTCGACCCGTCCGAGGTCACGGTGAACGCACTGCACCCCGGGTTCGTCGCCAGTCGCTTCGGACGCGACGGCGACACCGGACGGCTCGGTGACGTTGCGATGGTGCTGGGCCGACCGTTTGCGATCAGCCCCGAGAAGGGCGCCCTGACGTCGATCTGGCTCGCGTCGTCACCGGACGTCGAGGGAACGACCGGTGGGTACTTCTACAAGTGCAAGCCCTCGACCCCATCGAAGCTCGCGCAGGACGACGAGATCGCCCGCCGCCTCTGGGCGGTGAGCGACGAGCTCGTGGCCGGAGCCGGCGCGTAGGCCCCGGCCGCGGGCGTCACGTCTTCGAGATGCCCACGACCGGGACGACGCCGGCGAAGAGCGAGAACGGGCGCCCACCGCCATCGGGCAGCGGCGGCCCGGTCACGCCCTTGACGTCGGTCTGGTAGCCGACAGCCCACAACGTGTACCAGGCCCAGACGTTGTAGAGCTCCTTGCCGAAGCGCTGGTTGAGCTCGCGGTAGATCGCCACCCGTTTCGCGGGGTCGGGCTCGGATCGTCCAGTGTCGAGGAGCCGGTCGATCTCGGGGTCGTTGATCCGGCTGAAGTTCACCGGCGAACCGCTGTGCCAGTAGACGTACTGGACGTCGGGGTCGCCGCCCGGGTGGAAGCGGAAGCTCAGCGCCTGGAACTTCGCCGCGACCGCCTCGGCGACGAGCGTCGGCTGGTCCACGGTTCGGATCGTCACGTCGATGCCCGCCTTGGCCATCTGCTCCTTCAAGAGCTCCGCGATCGCGACCGTGTCGGGCTGCTGCACCGTGACGTACTCGAACGCGATCGGCTCACCGTGCGCCTGCTCGTACTGCTTGTTCAGCTTCTTGGCCTTGTTGACATCGTGAACGATGGGGCTCTTCGCCAGGTGGGCCGCGTTGTCGGGCGGGAACGGCCCGGTCGCGATCGTGTTCAGCCCCGTGTTGCGGATCTCGTTGATGAGGACAATGTCGCTCGCCGCCGCGACGGCCTGGCGCGCGATCGGATCGTCGAACGGCGGCTGCGACACGTTCAGCATCAGGTAGAACGTCTCGGCCCCCTTGTCGGAGACGATCACGTTGACCTCGCCTGCCGCGGCCTTCCCCTTGAGATCCGCGATGCTCAACGAGTTCGATGTCGTGATAACACCGAGATCGCCGCCCTGGAGTCCGTTGATTCGGCTCTGGGGGTCGGTGAGCGGGCGGAACACGATCTCGTCGAGGTACGGCAGCCCCTTGCGCCAGTAGCTCTCGTTCTTCTTCACCGTGAGTGACTCGTTCTGGCGCCACTCGTCCAACTGGAACGGGCCCGTCCCGATCATGTTCGTCGCACAGGTCACCTTGTCGGCGAGCTGCGCCGGCGCGACCATCGCCCGACGATCGGCCCAGTACGCCGGGAACGCCACCCACGGCACCTTCGTCGTCACGACGACCGAGAGTGGGCCGGTGATGTCGACGCTGGCCACGTTCCGGAAGTTGAACACGTTCAGCCGGGGCACGATGACGGGGTTCGCCCCCCGATAGGTGTCGAGGTTGAGCTTCAACGCCTCGGCGTCGAACGGCGTGCCGTCATGGAACTGCACACCGGGGCGAAGCGTGATCGTCCATTGCGTGGAGTCGGCGTTCGGCTCGAACGACTTCGCCAGGTACGGCACGTACTCACCCTTGGCGTTCAGCGTCACGAGCGTGTCGTAGATGGCGCTGACGACCTGGAGGCCCGACGCGGCGAGGGTCGCATCTGGCAGACAGAAACCGCCGGTTGTCTCGGCCTCGAGCCCGAACTCTACCGAACCGCCCAACTTGGGCTTCGCCGCATGCTGCGCACGAGCCTGGCGGTCGGCGCCGGCCGGTGCCGCAACCGCGCTCAACATGGCGGCACTGAGTGCCAAACCCCCGACCAGTGCGCCGACCCGGCGTCGACGTGTCCCCGACATACGGCTTCCCTTCCCGCCCGAAGGCGGCGTCAGGTCTTCGAGGATCAGGTCTTCGAGATCCCCAACACCGGGATGACCCCGGCGAAGAGGGAGAACGGTCGCCCACCGCCGTCGGGCAGCGGTGGGCCGGCCACGCCCTTCACGTTGTTCTGGTAGCCGACCGCCCACAGCGTGTACCAGGCCCAGAGGTTGTAGAGCTCCTTGCCGAAGAGCTTGTTGAGCTCCCGGTAGATCGCGACCCGCTTCGCTGCGTCGGGCTCGGATCGTCCCTCGTCGAGGAGCCGGTCGATCTCGGGGTCGTTGATGCGACCGAAGTTCGTCGGCGAACCGCTGTGCCACCACACGTAATTCGTGTCGGGGTCGCCGCCCGGGTGGTTGCGAAAGGCCACCCCCTGGAAGCTTCCTGCGATCGCCTCGTTGATTTGCGTTGCCTGGTCGACGGTGCGGATGCTCACGTCGATGCCCGCCTGCTTCTCCTGCTCCTTGAAGAGTGCCGCGAGCGCGATCGTCTCGGGGTCGGGGTTCGTGAGGTACTCGAAGCTGATGGGCTGACCGTGCTTCTGTTCGTACTCCGCGTTCAGCTTCTTGGCCCTCGCGACGGAGTGGATGCGGGTGTTGTTCTTGACGTAGGCCGGGTTGTCCGGTGGGAAGGGCCCGGTCGCGATCGTGTTGAGCCCCTTGTTGCGGATCCGGTTCGACTCGCGGGCGTCGCCCCCCGCGGCGACGGCCTGGCGCGCGATCGGGTCATCGAACGGCGGCTTCGACACGTTCAGCATCAGGTACCCCGTCTCGGCACCGTTGTCGGAGACAATCACCTTGTTGTCCCCGGCCTTGGCGCTCTGCTTGAGGTCCAGGATGCTCTGTGAGTTCCCCGTGGTGATGAGATCGAGATCGCCGCTCTGGAGCCCGATGACGCGGCTCTGGCTTTCGGTCAGGGGCTGGAACACGATCTCGTCGAGGTACGGCAGGCCCTCCTGCCAGTACTTCGTGTTCTTCGCCACCGTCAACGACTCGTTCGGGCGCCAATCGACCAGCTTGAACGGCCCCGTCCCGATCATGTTCGTCGCGCAGGTCTCACGGTCGACGAGCTGCGCCGGACCGACCATGCCCGTGCGCCCGCTGCCGCTGAGCAGCGCCGGGAACGCGACCCACGGCACCTTCGTCGTCACGACGACGGAGAGCGGACCGGTCACCTCGACGCTCGCGACGTTCTGCCAGACGAAGACGCTCAGCCGCGGCTTGATGTTGGGGTTCTGTCCCCGGTAGGTGTCGAGGTTGAGCTTCAACGCCTCGGAGTCGAACGGTGTCCCGTCGTGGAACTGCACATCGGGGCGGAGCGTGATCGTCCACTGCGTGAAGTCGGCGTTCGGCTCGACCGACTTCGCGAGGTACGGCACGTACTCGCCCTTGGCGTTCAGCGTCACGAGAGTGTCGTAGATCGCGCTGACGACCTGGATGCCCGACGCGGCAAGCGTCGAATCCGGGAGGCAGAACCCGCCATTCGTCTCGGCCTCGAGCCCGAACTGCACCGAACCGCCCGACTTGGGCTTGGTCGCATGCTGTGCACGAGCCTGGCGGTCGGCGCCGGCCGGTGCCGCGACCGCGCTCAACGTGGCGGCACCGATAGCCACCACCGCGACCAGTGCGGTGATCCGGCCTCGACGTGTCCCCGACATACGACTTCCCCCTCCCGCCCGAAGGCGGCGCGCTTCGACCGCGCACTCTAGGCCAGGGATCCGTCCTCTGGGCCTCGTGGTCGAACCCACTCGCTGTTCACGCCCTCTGTTCGCGCCCATGCGCCACACCCGTGCTCCCTACCCATGAGGCAAACCCGGGCGAGCGCGTGTAGAAAAGGTGGACCCACGAGAGCAACCCAGGAGAGCCGTCGTGCCCGAAGCCGTGATCGTCGCTACTGCCCGCACCCCGATCGGGCGGGCCAACAAGGGCTCCCTCGTCGAGTGTCGGCCCGACGACCTCTCGGCCACGGTCGTACGGGCCCTCCTCGACAAGGTCCCCCGGCTCGACCGGAACCTCGTCGAGGACGTCGTGTGGGGCAACGGTCAGCCGGCCGGCGAGGCCGGGTACAACCTCGGCCGCGTCGTCGCGATCCTGGCCGGGATCCCTCAGGCGCCTGGCGTGACCGTCAACCGCTACTGCTCGTCGTCGTTGCAGACCATCCGGATGGCCGCGCACGCGATCAAGAGCGGTGAGGGCGACGTGTTCGTGGCCGGTGGGTGCGAGACCGTCAGTCGGTTCGCCACGGGCATGTCCGATGGCCTCCCCGGGACGCACAACGAGAAGCTCGCCGATGCCGAGGCGCGCACCGCGAAGCGGCACGAGGGTGGCCAGGACTCGTGGACTCCGCTGGACGGTCTGCCCGACGTCTACATCTCGATGGGTGAGACCGCCGAGAACGTCGCCGAGTACAAGCAGGTCAAGCGCGAGGAGCAAGACGAGTTCGCGGCATTGTCACAGAACCGCGCGGTCGAGGCACAGTCGAACGGGTTCTTCGAGCGCGAGATCACACCGGTGACGACGCCCGCTGGAGACGTGGTCACCAAGGACGACGGTCCCCGGCCCGACACCACCGCCGAGAAGCTCGGGCAGCTCAAGCCTGTGTTCCGTCCCGACGGGACCGTGACGGCGGGGAACGCGTGCCCGCTGAACGACGGTGCGGCGGCGGTCGTGGTCATGAGCGACACCAAGGCGAACGAGCTGGGCATCACGCCCCTGGCGCGCGTCGTGGCGTCAGGTGTCTCGGCGCTCGATCCCGAGATCATGGGGCTCGGTCCGGTCGGTGCGAGCCAACAGGCACTCGCGCGCGCCGGCCTCACCATCGACGCGATCGACCTCGTCGAGATCAACGAGGCGTTCGCCGCGCAGGTGATCCCCTCCGCGAAGGAGCTCGGGATCCCGTGGGAGAAGCTGAACGTGAACGGTGGAGCGATCGCGCTCGGTCACCCGTTCGGCATGACCGGGGCTCGCATCATGACGACGCTGATCAACGGGCTCGAGGACCGCGACGGGCGCTACGGCCTCGAGACGATGTGCGTCGGGGGCGGTCAGGGCATGGCGATGATCATCGAGCGTCTCACGTAGTCGGCTCGCGCCGGTCAGGGCGAGCGGGCGGAGGACCACATCATGGCGACGCGCGTCCCACCGGCGTGGGTGATCCGCCCACTCCTCGCCGCGCGCAACGGCGTCGCGAAGCTCCACCGGGGCATGGTGCCGCCCGAGGTACCCCTGCTCGAGCGATCGCTCGGCCTCGTCGACACCAAGGCACTCGCCGTCGCCGCCGAGCTGGGCATCGCGGATCACCTCGCCGGCGGCCCGCGGAGCGCATCAGACCTGGCGAGCGCCTGCTCGGCCGATGCCGACGCACTCGATCGCCTGTTGCGCTTCCTCACGGGGCGCGGCGTGTTCCGAACCACGCGCGACGGCTCCTACCGCAACAACCAGTCGTCGGAGCTCCTCCGGAGCGACCACCCGGGCTCGATGCGGGCCTGGGTTCGCTTCTACGGCGCCGACTGGCATGTCGCGAGCTGGAACCGCCTCGACCACTCGATCCAGACGGGGAAGGCCGCGGCCGAGGTTGCGCTCGGTCACCCGTTTTGGGAGTACCTCACCGAGGTGGACCCCGACGCCGGTGCGCTGTTCGACGCCGCGATGGCATCGACCACGGCAATCCAGATGGATCTGGTCGGGAGGAAGTACGACTTCGTCGGCCGGGTGTGCGACATCGGGGGCGGTACCGGAACGCTGCTCGCGTCCGTGCTCCAGGCGAACCCCGGCACCACCGGCGTGCTGTTCGACCTGCCGACGGTGGTGGCGAAGGCCCCTCCGGTACTCGAAGCGGCCGGCGTCACCGATCGCGTCGAGATCATCGGGGGCAGCTTCTTCGAATCGGTGCCCGCGGGGTGCGACCGCTACCTGATGCAGGCGATCGTGCACGACTGGGACGACGACTCGTGCGTGCAGCTCCTGACGAAGTGTCGCGAAGCGATGGGTCCCGGCGGACGCGTGCTCGTGCTCGAGGCGATCGTGCCCGAGCACGACGGCGATCACTTCGTGAAGGCCGTCGACCTCGAGATGCTCGTCGACACCGGCGCCGGACGGGAGCGCACCCGGGCGCAATTCGACTCCCTGTTCGCGCGTGCCGGCCTCCGCGTGCGCACGGTCGTCCCGATCGCAGTATCGAGCCTCTTCGAGCTCGAACCCGCCTGAGTTCTCCCTATTCGGCGCCATAGACGGGCTCGGGGTCGCGGACCTCAGCGAGCAGCTCGCGGACCACCGGACCGAGCTCGGCCGGGTCCCATCGGTCGCCCTTGCCGCGACTCGGTCCGTGATGCCACCCGTCGGCCACGCTCACCACACCGCCTTCGAGCTCGAACACTCGCCCGGTCACATCGCTCGACTGTGAGCTCCCGAGCCAGACGACGAGCGGCGACACGTTGGCCGGATCCATCGCGTCGAAGCCTGACTCCGGGCGCGCCATCATCTCGGTGAACACGCCCTCGGTCATGCGCGTGCGCGCCGAGGGAGCGATCGCGTTGGCGGTCACACCGTAGCGACCCAGCTCGGCGGCCTGCACGAGCGTGAGCGCGGCGATGCCCGCCTTCGCTGCCGCATACGCGGCTTGCCCGACGCTGCCGAGCAGGCCGGCACCGCTGCTCGTGTTCACGATGCGACCGACGACCGGGGCACCGGCCTTGGATCGGTCGCGCCAGTACGCCGCCGCGTGCCGGCTCACCGCGAAATGTCCCTTGAGATGCACGCGCACCACCGCGTCCCACTCGTCCTCGGCCACGTTGGCGAACATGCGATCCCTGACGAACCCGGCGTTGTTGACCACGACGTCGAGCCCACCGAACGCGTCGAGCGCCGTCTGCACCAGGCGTGCGGCACCGTCGAAGTCGGCGATGTCGTCCGCATTCGCGACCGCTTCGCCACCAGCGGCGCGGATCTCCTCGACCACTTCCTCTGCCGCGTCGCTCCGCGGGTCCGAACCGTCGAGCGCGACCCCGAGGTCGTTCACGACGACCTTGGCTCCGGCCGCCGCGAAAGCGAGTGCGTGCGCGCGACCCAAGCCGCGCGCCGCCCCGGTGATGATGACGATACGGTCGTCGCAGAGGCCCATGGGGCGGTTACCGTACCCGCGTGGACTACGGGATCACGATGTTCGCAACCGACACCTCCATGTCGGTGCCCGCCCTCGCGCGCGCGGCCGAGGAGCGCGGCTTGCACTCGCTCTTCATCCCCGAGCACACCCACATCCCGACCAGCCGTCGCACGCCGGCGCCGACCGGCGCCGCGGAGCTCGCCGAGGAGTACCGGCGCACGGTCGATCCCCTCGTCGGGCTCGCGGCGGCAGCTTCCATCACCGAGCGGATCCGCTTGGGGACCGGCATCTGTCTGATCGCCCAGCGTGAGCCGATCGTCACCGCGAAGGCGATCGCGACGATCGATCAGCTCTCGGGCGGGCGCTTCGAGCTCGGGATCGGCTTCGGGTGGAACCACGAGGAGATGGAGGACCACGGGGTCGACCCCAAGCGGCGGCGCGACCAGGCGCGCGAGCACATGCTCGCGATGCGCGCGCTCTGGACCAATGACGTGGCATCCTTCGACGGTGAGTTCGTGCACCTCGAAGCGTCGTGGTCCTGGCCCAAGCCGGTCCGGCCGGGTGGACCGCCCGTCCTCATCGGAGGGGCTGCCGGGCCGAAGATGTTCGCGCACATCGCCGAGTACGCCGACGGCTGGATCCCGATCGGCGGGGCCGGTGTGCGCGCTGCGCTGCCCGACCTGCATCGCGCGTGCGAGGCAGCCGGACGAGACCCGGCCGCGTTCCGAATCATCCCCTTCGGAACGCTCCCCGATCCCGGGAAGCTCGAGTACTACGCCTCGATCGGGGTGACCGAGATCGTGCTTCGAGTTCCGACCGGAGATGCCGATACGGTCCTGCCTGTCCTCGACGACCACGCACGGGTCGTGGCCGACCAGTGAGGGGCACGAGGGAAGGAAGCTCATGAAGCGGTTCGTTCCCCTCGCGGTCGTCACGGCCCTCGGTCTCACGCTGTTCGTCGTGCCGTCCGCCGGCGCCAAGGGCACCGACATCTGCGCCTTGGTCACCAAGA
>JALHSW010000080.1 GCA_022865365.1 Acidimicrobiia bacterium
AGGCGACAGTCCTCGGACTGCATCGGGATGAGGGAAGGTGCGTTGAGGATCCACTCGACCAGCTTGGGCTTCGTGAGCCCGTAGTAGCCGCTCGCGAACGTGGTGCGGCTCGCAAGGTGCGTGAGGTTCGGGCCGTACACACTCGTGCTGGAGTCCTCGGTGGTGTGGCAGTTGGTGCACTGGTACTTCTGGGTGAACAGCTGCTGGGCATCGCCCGCGTCGGCCAGCGCGACGGCCGGACCGTCCTGCTGCCCCGCGACCCACGCTTCGTAGTCGGCGGGTGACTGAGCGATGACGCGAAAGCGCATGTTGGCGTGCGACAGACCGCAGAACTCCGCGCACTGACCGAGGTAGGTGCCCGGCGTGTCGGCGCGGAGCTTCATCTGGTTGTCGTGACCGGGGACGACGTCGCGCTTGCCGGCCAGCTCCGGGACCCAGAAGCTGTGGATGACGTTGCAACCGGGCCCGCCGTCGAAGCCGCCGCCGAGCGACGGGTCGCACGCCTTCAGCGTGAGGAGGACATCGCGACCCGTGGGGATGTGCATCTCATCGGCGGTGACGATCTGCGTGTCGATTCCTTCTTGCTTCGGGTAGTCGAACTGCCACCACCACTGCTTGCCGACCACCGTGATCTTCACCGGGTTCTCCGGCTTCTCGGAAAGCTGGAAGGTGAGCGCGACCGTCGGCACCGCGATGATCGCGAGGATGACCGCCGGGACGATCGTCCAGCTGATCTCGAAGGGCGTCGAGCCGTGGATCTGCTTCGGTCGAACATCCTTGCCCTTGCGCACGCGGAAGCGAAGTGCGACGAAGATCGTGGCCCCGACGATGAGCACGAGCACCGCGACCGCGACCCAAAAGATCGGGGTGAAGAGGTTGTCGATCTTCTGGGCATAGGTGCCCTTCGGCCGAAGTGAGTTCTGGCCGTTCTCGGGACCGGATTCGGTCGAGCACGCGGCGAGGACCAGCGCCAGCGTCGCGAGCGCAGGAATCCATAGCTTCCGTATGGCTCGCCGACGGATGCTCCGATGCCTCATGTCCCCCGGTTCCCCGAATCTCGAAGACTCACGCTGCGGATCGGCTCCTCCGCCGTGCGCCCAGACGCCAGAGCGCGTCGGCACTCTATCCCCCGTCCGTCGCGGAGCGGCAACTCATGGTCATGGGTACCTTCCGGGCTAGAAGCCCATCCGATCGAGTGCGTGGGGTCGGCGCTGCCAGTCCCGCTCGACCTTGACCCGGGTCTCCAGGTAGACGCGGACGCCGAGCAACGCCTCCAGGCTGAGCCGGGCCGCCGTCGCCGCGCTCTTGAGCACCTCGCCGCCGCGCCCGATCACGATCCCCTTCTGGGACTCACGTTCCACCCGGACCGTCACCCGGAGGCGCAGCACGTCGCCCGGGTGGTGCCGGTCGTCGTCCTCGTCGTCGAGGGCCTCGCACGAGACGCCGATCGAGTGCGGCACCTCGTCGTGCATCGCGTGGAGCAGCTGCTCGCGAACGAGCTCGGCGGCCACGAAGGTCTCGGGCTGGTCGGTGACGACACCGTCCGGGTAGTAGTGCGGCCCTTCGGGCACCCGCGCTTCGAGCTCGGCGACGAGCGCGTCCACGCCCTCACCGGTCTTCGCCGAGAGGGGCACGTACGCGTCGAACTCGCCGAGGCGCTCCGCCACCTCCGTGAGGTGCTTCGCCACCGCGCCCTTGGACGCGACATCGACCTTGTTCACGACGAGGATTCGTGGCGTCGACACGGTGCGAGCGAGATCGGCGATGAACCGATCACCCGTACCGATCGGAGCGTTCGCCTCGACGAGCAGGCACACCACGGCGACCTCGGTCAGGGTGGCCCGGGCTCGCTCGTTCGTGCGCTCGCCGAGCGCGGTGCGCGGCTGGTGGAGCCCGGGAGTGTCGAGCAGCACCAGCTGGGACTGCTCGGTTGTGCGAACGCCTCGCACGGTCGTGCGAGTCGTCTGGGGTCGCGGCGACGTGATCGCGACCTTCGAGCCGACCATCTGGTTCACGAGGGTCGACTTCCCGACGTTGGGTCGCCCGATCAACGTCGCGAACCCCGAACGGAAGCCCATCAGCTCGACGCCGCATCGGCACCGGCGCCGGCGTCGGGACCGGCGCCGGCGTCGGGACCCGCGTCGGGCTCCTCAGCGGCGTGCGTGATCACCACCGACACGATGCGCCGACCCTGGACGCGCTCGGTGCGGAACTCCAGGCCCTGGAACTTCACGGTCTCACCCTCTTCGGGCACGTGGCCGAGGAGGTTGAAGACGAGCCCGCCGACGGTGTCCCACTCGGTGTCAGGGAGCTCCATGTCGAGCTCTTCACTCAGGTCGTCGATCGACAACCGACCCGGGACCCGCAACGTCGCCTCAGGAAGATGCTCGACGCCGGGACCCTCGACGTCGTACTCGTCGGTGATCTCGCCGACGATCTCCTCGAGGAGATCCTCGAGCGTGACGAGACCCGCAGTGCCGCCATGCTCGTCGACGACGATCGCCATGTGGAACTGCTTCGCCTGCATCTCGGGCAAGAGCTCGGCGACGCGCTTCTGCTCGGGCACGAAGACGGCGGGACGCAGCGATGCACGGACCGGCTCGCGGCCGGCGCCGGACCGGGCGCGGCGCACGAGATCCTTCAAGTACACGAGACCGATGATGTTGTCTGGTGTGTCCTCGAACGCCGGGATACGGGAGAAGCCGCCCTCGATCGCGCGCTCGATGGCTTGTTCGACCGTCGCATCGGCTTCGATGGCGATCATGTCGGGACGCGGGAGCATGACCTCCCGCACCACCGTGTCACCGAACTCGAAGATCGAGTGAATGAGCTGACGCTCCTCGATCTCGATCGACTCCTCGTCGGCGGCCACGTTGGCCATCGTCCGGAGATCCTCCTCCGTGACGAACGGACCTTCCTTGAGACCCTTCCCAGGCAACAGCACGTTGGCGAGGCCGATGAGCGAGCGAGAGAGAGCACGCATCGGTGGGAAGTTCGTGATCCCGTACAGGAAACCAGAGAGCGCGAGCGCAGCACGGTCGGTGTGCTGGATCGCGTACGTCTTGGGCGCGACCTCACCGATGACGAAGAAGAGGATGATCTGGAGGACCAGACCGATCACCACGCCCGCGCCACCGGCTTGCCGTTCGAGGAACACGCCGAGCAGGCTTGCGGTGGTGAGTTGCGCCACGAGGATGAGCAACAGCAAGGAGTTGATGGTCTGCTCGGGTCGCTCGAGCATCTTGGCGAGGCGCGCGGCGCCCTTGCGACCGTCTTCCTCGAGCGCCAGCGCCCGGATTCGGCTCATCCTGGCAAACGCCATCTCGGCCATCGCCAGCACGATCGAGAACGAGAAGAGGACGACGACGATCGCGAGGATCCACCAGTCACTGCCGGTCATCGGCCGCGCCCTCCGTTCCTTCGCCCGCCGTTCCTTCTCCCGCCGTCTCGCCCTCCCGGAACTTCCCGAGGAGCTCGGTCTCGCGTTGCTGCATCGCCACGGTCGCTTCCGGTTCGGCGTGGTCGTAGGCGAGCAGGTGCAGCACGCCGTGGACGACGAGGAGCGCAAGCTCGTCGTCGAGGTCGCGGCCCAGCGCTTCGGCTTGGCGCTGTGCGACCGCAGGGCACACGAGAACGTCGCCGAGCACGATCGGCGGCGCACTCTCGTCGGCGGGCGACCCGGGACCGCGCCCCCCTTGATCGGGCTGTCGCCCGCCCGGGAGTGCGTCGTCATCGATCGGAAACGCGAGCACATCGGTCGGACCGTCACCCTCGAGGAACCGCTCATTGAGATCCGCGATCGTGTCCTCGCCGACGAAGACGACCGACATCTCCGCCTCCGGTGGCACCCGCTCCTCGTCGAGCACGAGCTGCGCGAGACGCAGATAGCGGAGCACGTCGACGGCAACGACATCCTGCTCGTCGGCGCCGAAGACCTGGATCGGGGTTGCCACGCTCACCGACTTCCCCGACCGGCACCATCCGCGTCGCCTTCGGATGCGCGCTCGTACGCGTGAACGATGTCCTGCACGATCCGGTGACGCACCACGTCACTTCGGTCGAGCTCGACGAAGGCAACCCCTTCGATGTCGGACAGGATGCCGCGCACCACCAGTAGCCCGGAGCGATCGCGGCCCGCCGGAAGGTCGATCTGGGTCACGTCACCCGTCACGACGATCCGCGAACCGAAGCCGAGGCGCGTGAGGAACATCTTCATCTGCTCGGGAGTCGTGTTCTGCGCCTCGTCGAGAATGATGAACGAGTCGTTGAGCGTGCGTCCGCGCATGAAAGCGAGGGGAGCGACCTCGATGGTGCCGCGTTCCATGAGGCGGGCGACGACCTCGGTGTCGAGCATGTCGTAGAGCGCGTCGTAGAGCGGCCGCAGATAGGGATCGACCTTGGCCATGATGTCGCCGGGGAGGAACCCGAGCCGCTCGCCGGCTTCGACGGCGGGACGCGTGAGGATGATGCGTTGGACTTCCTTCGCCTGCAGGGCCTGCACCGCGAGCGCGACCGCGAGATAGCTCTTCCCGGTGCCGGCCGGACCGATCCCGAAGGTCACGGTGTTCTGACGTACGGCATCGATGTAGCGCTTCTGGCCCGATGTCTTGGGGTGCACGGGCTTCCGGCCACCCAGGACCTCAGTCGAGAGCACTTGGGAAGGACGCTCGTCACGATTCAGCATGTCGATGGTGCGCCCGAGGCTCTCTTCGTCGAGGGCGTGTCCGCGTTCGGCGAGCACGACGAGCTCCTCGAACAGCCGGCCGACGCGCTCGGCGTCGTCCGCCTCACCGGTGACCGTGATCTCGTTCCCCCGAACGTGGATGCCGACGGGGAACGCGGCCTCGACGACCTTCAGCAACTCATCGCGCTGGCCGAGCAGATCCACCATGAGGTGGTTCCCCGGGACGAGGATCTTCAGCTGAGTCGAAGACGATGGTGGCACGTCGTTCGGAGCGTAGCGGGCGCCCGCCCGGTTCGCCCCCGTCATGCGGGAGCGGTTGCGTTTGCGGGTGTGGGCGGCCTCAGCTTGCGGCGCGCAGCCCGAGCTCGTCGAGGCGGGACGCAAGACCCTCGGGAAGCCGACCGAGGACGGCGGCAAGGACTCGGACGTCGTCGCTGCGAATCGTGAGCACCCGGCCGTTGAAGTCCTGACGCTGGAGCTGGATGGTCGCGGCATAGCGCGACAGGACGAGCGCGTCGGCGTCTTGCAGCTGGCTCAAACGCACCAGGTCGATCGTGTAGCCCGCCATCGAGTCGGTGCCGCTGGCGGTGGTGAGGTCGATGTCGGGCTTCTCCTCGTCCCGCGGCAGGAGCTGGTCGGCCGGCACGTCGAAGAGCTCGGCGAGGCGCAGCAGGCGCCCGACGGAGAGCGCGCGCTCGCCGCGCTCGTAGGCTCCGAGCACGGACGCCTTGAACTCCTTGCCCGAGCGAGCCTCGACATCGTGGAGCGACAGTCCCTGCTGGCGCCGAATGGCCCGCAGGCGTTCCCCGATCTGAACGGTCTCACCACTCATGCACTCATTCCCAGCACTTGCCCGAGAGGGAACCTAGCAGGATTCGGCCGTTCCTGCCACGCTCCGTGGTCGAAAGATACCGGCCCGCCCCGAGGGCTCTGCGGAGCGCCGGGTGCTGAGCACGGCCGCTGCGGCCACCGCGGCCGTCTCGGCTCGGAGGACGTGGGGCCCGAGAGACAGACGGGGCAACGGCCTGGCGAGTGTCCCCTCCAGCACGTGCAGATCCTCGGGCGCCAACCCGCCCTCGGGACCGACCACCAGCAGCCAACCGCCGGCACCGGGGTCGGCCGGATCCGGCGCAGGGAGGTCGTCACGCTCGGCAATGACGAGCCCCGAACGCCCGGCGAGCGCGGCCAACGGGGCGACGGCTGCGATCCGGGGCAATCTGGCCCGGCGGCACTGCATCGCCGCCTCGCGGGCGACGCGCTCGAGCCGAACGGCTGTGGCGCCGGACCGCTCGGCGCGCGGCCGGACGGTCGAGCGGGTCGCCACCACGGGCAGGATCTCGTCGACGCCCAGCTCGGTGAGCTGACGCACGACGGTCTCGGGCTTGACCCCCTTCGTCAGCGCGAACGCGACCGCGAGCCCCGGAGCGGGGACCGGCTCGGTCCGTGACGGACTGGTCGCGGTGAGCGTCAGTGCACGGTCGTCGACGTCGCTCACCAGGTACGGGCGCCAGTGGCCCCGGCCATCGGCTGCCGTGACAGCCTCGCCAACCTGCAGGCGGCGAACCCGCACGAGGTGATGCCCGTCGGATCCGGCGACGAGCAGCGTGTCGGGCAGGTTCGTGACGGGGAGGTTCGTGACGGGGAGGTTCGTTTCGACGAGAACGTGCGCCGCGGCCGGGAACGCGGCGGCGAAGGTCGGCTCCACCGGAAGGACTACTTCAAGGCTGAGCGCAGGCGTTTCAGCACGCTCTTGTCGGGCGGCAGGACGTCTTCTCCGCGCGCCTCGGCGAGCTGTCGCCAGAGCACGGCTTCGTCGTCGTCGAGTCGGCTGGGGACCTCGACCTCGACGCGCACCAGCAAGTCGCCGCGGCCCCGACCGCGCAGTGAGGGTACCCCCTCATGCTTGATGCGGAAGATCTGCCCCGGCTGCGTTCCGGCCGGGACATTCAACTCGTGCGCTCCCTCGAGCGTGGGTACCTGCAGCGGCACCCCGAGGACAGCCTGTGCCACGGAGATGCGGCACGCGTGCACGAGGTCGTCGCCACGCCGCTCGAAGTCGGGATGTGGTTGCACCCGCACGTTGACGAAGAGGTCGCCCGGCTGCCCACCTCGTGGAGCCGCCGGCCCCCGGCCCGACAAGCGCAACCGCTGACCGTCGTCGACACCCCCGGGTACCTCCACCTCGATCGTTCGATCGGCGAGCACACGTCCGTCGCCGCGACAGTCGCGACACTGCGACAGGATTCTGCGCCCGGTGCCTTCGCACACCGCGCACGGTGACGCCGTCACGATCTGGCCGAGGATCGAACGCCGGACCTGGCGCACCTCGCCCACGCCTTCACAAACATCACAGCGCGACGGAGACGTTCCCGGCTCGCAACCGGAACCGACGCAGCGCGCACAGGCGACCGGGATCCGGGCTTCGATCGGGGCTGTGACACCGAACGCGGCCTCGTGGATGGTGAGCTCGACCGTGGCCTCGGCGTCGGGGCCCCGCGCGGGACCGGCCGGGCCGCGGCGCCCGAACGCGTCGCCGGTGAAGAACGCGTCGAACAAACCGCCGAACCCGAACGGGTCACCACTCGGCGCGCCACCACGCGGACCCCCGTCGCCGAAGGTGTCGTAGCGGCGGCGGCGTTCCGGGTCGCCGAGCGCCTCGTACGCGACGCTGAGCTCCTTGAATCGCTCCTCGGCGTGGGCGTCACCAGGGTTGTTGTCGGGGTGGTGCTGGCGCGCGAGGTCGCGGAATGCGCGCTTGATCTCGGCGTCGGTGCAGCTCCGCGGGAGACCCAGGACCTCGTAGTGGTCGCGACTCATGACAGGTGCCGCCCGAGCTGCTGCGAGACGATCGAGACGGCCGCGAGCGCATGGCGGTAGTCCATGCGGGTCGGACCGAGCACGCCGACGACGCCGGCCGACTGGCCGTCGACCTCGTACGGAGCGAGGACGATCGAGCAGTCACGGAGATCGTCGAGGCTGTTCTCCGAACCGATGCTGACCGTGAGGCCACGGTCGAGGAGTTCACGCACGAGCGACACCACGACGACCTGGTGCTCGAGCATCTCGAGCAGGCGCGCCGCCCGCTCGTTGGTCGAGAACGCCGACTGCTCTGCTGCGAGGCGGCTCGCACCGCCGATGTACACCGGCTCGGTGGTCTCATCGAGCGAGCGGGTGATGAGGGCGTCGCGCGCGGCGCTCACCAACGCGTCGACCTCGGGATTGCCCGTGGACGCGACGGCGGGCAGCGGGCCCCACGGCACACCGCGGAGCTTCTCCTCGAGTGCAGCCGTCGCGGCGCTGATCCGCGCTTCGTCGATGTCGGTGCCGAGCGTGAGCAGCTCCTTCTCGACCACGCCGTTCGAGAGCACCAGCACGACGAGCACACCGTGGGGCTGCAGCTGCACGAGCTGCACGCTGCGGATGTAG
>JALHSW010000081.1 GCA_022865365.1 Acidimicrobiia bacterium
CGGGCGCGCACCCGTGGCGCATCAGTGGCAGCGGTCGCGACGCTGCGATCGACGCGCACGACGGTGCTGCTCCGCGATGCGGAGGGCGCCGGTCTCGGCGAGGTCGTCAACGACGCTGTCGAGGTGACGTTCCCCGACCCCAGTCCCGATCAAGACCGCGATCAGGTCGCCGCCCCGGTCCGCTTCGGCGAGGTCGAGCTCGAGCTCGGCGCCGGCGCCACCGGCGCGCACCGTGCGGCCGTCACGGCCCGCCTCCGGAGCGCAGGCGTCGGTCCGGTCGACCCGACCCCCAAGATCGTCCGCGCGCTCGGTGATGCAGCCGCTCGCCCGGGCGACCTCGAGGTCCCGGAGCTGGGCGGCGGCTCGCCTTCCGTCGATGTCGTCGTGCGCCGCGCCGTCGCCTCTTCGGTCGATCGCCTCATCACCTATGACCCGGCCGCGCGCCTCGGCGAGGATCCCGAGGGAGTGCACCAGGCCCGGGTCGCAACGCGGCGTCTGCGCTCGGACCTGCGGACCTTCCGATCGCTGCTCGACGAGCAGTGGGCCGCAGGGCTGAGCGACGAGCTGCGCTGGTTGGGCGACGTGTTCGGAGCAGTGCGCGACGCCGACGTGCTCCTCGAACGGCTCGACGCCAAGCTCGTCGAGCTGCCCGAGATCGACCGCGGGCCCGCGAAGCGGTTGCTCGACCACCTCCGGACCGACCACGAGCGAGGTCGCGACCAGATGCTGCGCGCCCTGCGGAGCGACCGTTACGACGCGCTGCTCGACCGTCTCGTCGCGGCGGCAGCCCGGCCCCGGTTCCTCCTGCGGGTCGACGACACCGACGACGCCGAGGTGCTGAGCCGGCTCGCCCGCCGCCCGTGGAAGCACCTCGCGGCTGCCGTCGCCGCGCTCGCGGACTGCCCATCCGATCTCGCGCTGCACGGCGTGCGGATCCGAGCCAAGCGGGCCCGCTACGCGGCCGAAGCCGTGGCGCCGGCGTTCGGGAAGCCGGCCCGCGCCTTCGCCCGCGCCGTCACCGAGCTCCAGGACGTCCTCGGCGAGCACCAGGATGCGATCGTCGCGGCCGAGTGGCTCCGCCGCGCCGCGGCGAGCACCGCCGACGAGTCGACCGGCTTCGCCGCCGGCCAGCTCGCGGCGATCGAGTACGGGGACGCCGAGCGGGCACGTCGGGCCTGGCCGAACGCGTGGCGCCGCGCCAGCCGCAAGCGCCTCCGCAGCTGGCTGTGAGCGTCGCCAAGCGTCACGACCAGCCCACCCGGGATGAACCTGGTGTTCTGGCCGCGGGTGGGGTGCTGGTCCGCACGCGGAAACGGCGGTGGCGACGCCGCACCGAGCTGGCCCTCGTGCACCGGCCTCGCTACGACGACTGGAGCTTTCCGAAGGGCAAGCGTGATGCCGGCGACGACGGCGATGAGGCCACCGCGCTCCGGGAGGTCGAGGAGGAGACCGGATTCGCCTGCGTGCTCGGCGTCGAGCTCGGCGAGACCCGGTATCGGGATGCCAAGGGCCGCTCCAAGCTCGTCCGCTACTGGCTCATGGAGCTCCCCGACGGCGTCAGCGGCGACGGGTTCGTGGTGAATCGGGAGGTCGACGAGCTGCGGTGGTGTAC
>JALHSW010000082.1 GCA_022865365.1 Acidimicrobiia bacterium
CTCGGGGGTGGTGGCTGTCGCGACGCTGCCCCTCGCGTACTTCGCCGGGCGGCGTCTCGGCGGACGCACGGTCGCGTGTGCCGCGGTGCTGGTGCTGGTGTCGTCTCCCTACGCGATCCGCTACGCCACCGAGTCGAGGATGTACGCGCTTGTCATGCTCCTCGTGCTCTGGGGCTACCTCGCCCTGCGCTGGGCCCTCGAGGCGCCCACGCTGGGGCGGCTGGCCGTGGTGGCGCTGGTTACCGCGCTGCTCGTGTACACGCAGTACTGGTGCCTGTACGTCCTGGCAGCGACTGGCCTCGGGCTGGTGGTCGCGGCGGGGCGGGGCCCGTCCGACCTCCGTCGCCCGGCGCTCCGGACGATCGCCGCGATGGTCGTGGGGGGACTCACCTTCCTCCCGTGGGTGCCGACGTTCCTGGACCAGCTCGCCCACACGGGGACGCCGTGGGGTGATCCGGTGGTGCCCTGGAGCGGTGCAGCCGGCGCGCTGATCTCGTTCGTGGGCGGCGAGGACCACGCCGAGGCGTTCCTTTTGCTGCTCCCGTTCCTGCAGCTGCCGTTGCTGGCCGTGTTCGGGCGGGCGCTCGACGAACGGCGCATCGAGCTCGACCTGCACACCCGGCCCGCCGTCCGCTGGGAGGGCGCGGCCGCCTACGGCATCCTCCTCTTCGGGCTCACCGCGTCGTGGGCGGCCGGCACGGCTTTCGAGGGCCGGTACGCGTCCGTCGTGTTCCCCCTGTTCGTGCTGCTCGTCGCCTTCGGGGTCACGACGTTCGCCGACCCGCGCGTGCGGGTCGGCGTTCTCGTGGTGGTGGTGCTCCTGGGCTTCTGGGGGGCCGCACGCAACGTCGAGGAGCTCCGGACACAGGCCGCGAAGTCAGCCGACATCGTCCGGGCGGAGGCCCGACCGGGCGACCTCGTCGTGTACTGCCCCGATCAGATCGGCCCGGACGCCAGCCGGCTCCTCGAGGGAGAGGACGTGCGTCAGGTGACGTTCCCGGACCTCGGCCGCCCCGAGCGCATCGACTGGGTCGACTACCGGGAGCGCATCGCCGCCGCGGATCCCGCCGCGTTCGTCCGGCGGGTCCTGCGCAAGGCCGGGGACTCGACGATCTACTTCGTTGCCGCGCCCGGGTACAACAACGTCGCGGGGAAGTGCGAGGCGATCGCGGGCGCGCTGTCTCGGTCTCGTCCGGCCGACATCCGAGTGCTTCCCGATGCCGACATCCTCGAGCCGCAGGGCCTCACGGTCTACCGCGCCGGATGACCGCCCGATGACCGGGTGCACTCGATGATCGGGCCCGCGCCGCGGATCCGTCGGCTCGATCTCGCCGGGCTCGCTCTGCTGTCGTACGTCCCGTTTCTCCTGTCGTCGCCGGGAAAGGTGAGCGCGGACACCAAGCAGTACCTGTACCTCGACCCCGGTCGCCTGCTCGCCCGTTCGGCGTACCTCTGGAGCGACCACCTCGGGACGGGCACGGTCCCGCACCAAGGGATCGGGTACCTGTTCCCGATGGGGCCCTACTACTGGGCGATGGACCAGCTGGGCATGCCCGACTGGATCGCGCAGCGCCTCTGGATGGGGAGCATCTCGTTCGCGGCTGCGGTCGGCGCGCTGTGGCTGCTCACGATGCTCGGGACACGTCGCTCGGGTGCACTGGTCGGGGCGCTCGTCTACATGCTCACTCCGTACCAGATCGCGTTCACCGCGCGGATCTCTGTCCTGCTGCTTCCCTGGGCGGCGCTGCCGTGGCTCGTGGGCCTCACGGCGCGGGCGCTCGCCCGCCGGGGCTGGCGGGATCCCGCGTTGTTCGCACTCGTCGCGCTCGCGGCGGGGAGCGTCAATGCCACCGCGCTCCTGCTGGTGGGCATCGCGCCGGTCCTGTGGCTCGTGCTCGCGGTCGTTCAGCGGCGAGCGTCGATCGCCGGGGCCGCGGCGACGGGGGGGCGGATCGCACTGCTCACCATCGGTGTGTCGTTGTGGTGGGCGGTGGGGCTCGTGATGCAGTCCCGGTACGGCTTCGCGATCCTCGATGCGACCGAGAGCCTGGCTCGAGTCTCGGGGTCGACGCTCCCGGCCGACCTTGCGCGCGGCTTCGGCAACTGGTTCCTGTCGGGGTCCGACCGACTCGGGCCCTGGCTCGAACAGGCCACCGACTACCGCAACGAGAAGCTGCTCACCGTGGTGACGCTTGCCGTGCCCCTGGCCGCGTTCGTCGCGGCGGCCTGCCTGCGGTGGCGTCACCGGGCGTACTTCGTCGTCCTCGTGGTGGTGGGGGTCGTCGTGGGCGTCGGTGCCTGGCCCTACGACGACCCGAGTGCCGTCGGGTCGGTCTTCAAGTCGCTGGCCAACGGGTCGGCGCTCGGGCTCGCACTGCGAAACACGCCACGCGTGGTGCCCGTCATCGTGCTCGGGATGGCGGGCCTCTTGGCCGGGGGCGTGGGGGCACTCGCGGCGCGGCCGAGGCTCCGCCTGGTGGTCGCCGGCGTTGTGGTCGGATGTGTCGTGGTCGGCTTCGCCCCCGTCTGGCGCCACGGCTACCTCGCCGCCGGTGCACAACGGTCCGAGGACGTGCCGGAGTACTGGCAGGATGCGGCCTCGGCCCTCGATGCCGAGGGCGACGCCACCCGCGTGCTCGAGATCCCGGGGTCCCTGTTCGCCGCTTACCGGTGGGGCAACACCGTCGAGCCGGTCACGCCCGGGCTGATGGACCGGCCCTACGTCGCCCGCGAGCTCCTGCCCTACGGCACCGCCGCGTCGGTGAACCTGCTCGCGGCGCTCGACCGGCGTATCCAGGACGGCACGCTCGACTCGGCCGCGCTGGCACCGTTGGCCCGGTTCCTCCGCGTCGGGACCATCGCCCTGCGATCCGACCTCGAGTACGAGAGGTACGACACCCCGCGGCCACGCC
>JALHSW010000083.1 GCA_022865365.1 Acidimicrobiia bacterium
AGCCCGAGGTGGAGCTTCGTCGAAACACGCGCCGAGAGGATCCCTGCGAGCGACCCCGAGAGCGACAGCAGGGGCGGCACCACGATCAGGAGCGCGGGATCGTCGACGAGCGACGTGAGCCGCGACTGGATGGTAACGCCGGCCAACGTGCTGAGCGTCCCTGCCGCGAGCAGAATCGGGATCGACTCCCGCACGATCCGACGCAGGACGGGAAGATGGCTCCGCAGACTCGTCGCGAGCGCGGTCAACCCGATGAGCGCGGCGACGACCGCGCACACGGTAGTCGCCTCCGATGACACGTCGGTGATGAGGAACGTCGCGAGGAACAAGCACGGAAGCGTGATCATGTCGCCGGCCGCGGTGACGACCGGCGCCGCGACGTTGTCGACGTCCCACTCGCGTCGCACCCCCAGCGCGGCGACGCCGACGGTGATCACCATCACGACCGCGGTCGGGATCAGACCACCCAACACCGAGACGACGGCGAAGTCGGCGACGCTGATCGCACCGCGCACGCCGAACGCCTCGGCGACACCCTTGGCGACGACCGCAAGGAGCAGCGAGAGCGAGAGCGAGAGGCCGACGGAAGCCCAGAGGTTCTGGCCGACCTCGGTGTCACGCCGACGGGAGAGGCGGAAGTTGCCGGTCGCGACGAGGGTGCCCAGGCGGCTGCCCATGGCGCCGTAGACGTTGCCCCGCAACCCGACGGCGGCCGGGACGAGGACGAGGAGACCGGGGAGCTGTTCGAGGGTGCCGGTGATCGAGGCGAGGATCAGCCCGGCAACGAGACCCGTCGCCGTTGCGAGCAAGTGCGCGACGAAGCCAGCTCGGACACCGGCCGGGTCCGCGCGTACGAGCGCGCGGAACCGCCGCAGGACGCGGAGGCGGTCCATGAGCTGCTACTCGGAGGCTCGTTCATCACTGCGCTTCCAGGAGGGGGTTGCTCCAGGACGTTCGCTCCAGGTTACCCCCGTGCGCTCGAGCACCGTCAGGCTGAAGCGTCGTCAGGCCCGAGCATCCTCAGGCCGAAGCGTCGTCGACCCAGTACCCGCGCATGATCTCGCGGCTCCAGTCGGGCTGGCGCACAATCCCCCGCGGGCCCATCTCGGCGAAGTGCGCCTTCACGTCGAGGACGGGAGACCCGTCGATCGCGTCGAGGCCCCGCACGTGCAACACGAGCCCGTCGGCGCGGACCAGCTCGCACGTGCTCACCCCGAGACGGTTCGGTCTGCCCTTCCCACGTTGCGCCAGGATTCCGACCTTCGGCCAGTCGCTCCGACCCCGCGGGTGACGCGCCCCACGCTCGACCTCCTCGTCGGGCACCTGATGGAACGCGAACACCACGTCGAGGTGCGAGAACGCCTCGAGCCCGGCGGTCGAGTCCGCGCCGAGCCGCTCGGCGTCAAGCTCGATCGTCGCTTCGACTGCGTCCCAGTCGTCATCGATCGGTTCGGTACGGCCGCCCACGACCGTGCCGATCGGCGTCAGCGTGATCTGGGTCGGCGTGGCCTGGCTCGGCGTCATGGCTGGACCGTAATCAACGGAAGTCGCGCGAGCGTAGATCGAACGACGCAGAGAGCGATGCAGGCGAGAGGTCGAGCGCCTCGATGCGTCGGGCGATCAGGTTGGTGACGCCCTGATGCCGTTCGAGCAATCCCCGCACGCACAGCGCCGGCGCGGTGCGCGCGACCTGCTTGCATCGCTTCCACACGTCGGGAGTGCAGATCACGTTCACGAGGCCGGTCTCGTCCTCGAGGCTGAGGAACACCACTCCCTTGGCCGTCTCGGGTTGCTGGCGGTGGGTGACGACGCCGCCCACCTCGACGATCGTCCGGTGCGGCAGCGTTCGCAGGTCCGCGGCGGTGACGGCGCCGCGCGCGCTGAGCCGCTCGCGGGCGAACTCGGTGGGGTGGCGGTTCGCCGACATCCCGGTGGCCCACAGGTCGGCTGCCGTCTGCTCGATCGGACTCATCTCCGGGAGTGCCGGCGCCTCGACTCCGGTCACCATGCCCGGGAGCCGGTCCATCACCATGCCGGCCCGGCGCCCGGGACGCGCGTCGCTCAACGCACCCGCGCCCCACAGCGCCTCGCGACGGTCGATGCCGAAGCACTCGAACGCGCCCGCGGTGGCGAGGGCCTCCAGCGCGTCGACCGGCGCCGCGGTCCGGCGGCTGAAGTCCTGCAGATCCGCGAAGGGCAGGTCGGCGAACGGCAAATCCGCGAACGGGCCATCCGCGTCGCGGGTCGCGTCGATCCGTTCGAGCAGCGCGTCCGAGAGACCCCGTACGTAGCGCAGGCCGATGCGCATCGCGTGCGTCGACGCGACTGCGTGCCAACCCGGCTGAGGTCGTCCGATCGGACCGGCTCCGGCGGTGCGCGGCTCGAGCGTGCAGTCGCGCCGGGACGCGAGCACGCAGGGGCCGAGCACCTCCACGCCGTGGCGCACCGCGTCGCGCACGATCGTGTGCGGTGCGTAGAAGCCCATCGGCTGTGCGTTCAACAACGCGCACGCGAACACATCGGGATGGTGGTACTTCACCCACGAGCTCGAGTACACGAGGTAGGCGAAGCTCACCGAGTGGCTTTCGGGGAAGCCGAAGTGAGCGAACGCTTCGAGCTTGCCCGCGATCTCGTCGGCCGTCTCGCCGGTGATCCCCCGCTCGACCATCCCCGACATGAGTCGCTCACGCATCGCGGCCATGCGTGCCTTCGAGCGCTTCGAGCCCATCGCCTGGCGCAACCGGTCGGCGTCGCCGGGGGTGAACCCGGCCGCGTCGATCGCGATCTGCATGAGCTGCTCCTGGAACAGGGGCACCCCGAGCGTCTTCTCGAGACACGCTTCGAGGCACGGATGCGGGTAGGTGACTGGCTCCTCTCCGGCGCGGCGCCGCAGGTACGGGTGCACCGAACCGCCCTGGATCGGTCCGGGGCGGATGAGCGCGACCTCGATCACAAGGTCATAGAAGGTGCGGGGCCGCAACCGTGGCAGCGTCGCCATCTGCGCGCGGCTCTCGACCTGGAAGACCCCGATCGTGTCGGCGGCACAGAGCAGGTCGTACACCTCGTCTTCCTGGGGGATCGTCGCGAGGTCGACCTCGACTCCGTCGTGCTCACGGATGAGATCGACCGCGAGGTGCAGCATCGTGAGCATCCCGAGACCGAGCAGGTCGAACTTCACGAGCCCGGCCGCGGCGCAGTCGTCCTTGTCCCACTGGAGCACCGACCGGTCCTCCATGCGGGCCCACTCGATGGGACAGAACTCCACGAGCGGTCGGTCGGCCATCACCATCCCGCCCGAGTGGATGCCGAGGTGCCGGGGGAAATCGAGGACCTGCTGCGCGAGATCGAGCACGAGCCCGGGCACCGGCATGTCCGGCCTTCCCGCTGCGCTGAGCTTTCCCGCTGCGCTGAGCTTTCCGGAGGACTGGATGCCCTCGAACGCGCTGGCGTCGCGGCCGTAGCGGTCGACCTGCCTCGTGAGCGCGTCGGCTTGGCCGGGCGAGAGGCCGGCGACCTTGGCCATCTCGCGCATCGCGGAGCGGGGCCGGTACGTGATGACG
>JALHSW010000084.1 GCA_022865365.1 Acidimicrobiia bacterium
ACCTCGAGCACTTCGCTGCGGAACGAATCCGCTGGCTCGTCGCGATGCAGCGAGCCGATCCGCACGAGACCATCTGCCGTCGTGACGAGCGTGTCCGGTGCGACGCACTTTGAGATCGCGCCACTCAGGAACGGCTGCGCGGCTGCCATCATCCGCACATGACCCATGTAATGGATCGTGTTGTCGCCCATCGAGCACGCAAACACGGACAGGTGTTCGGCCTTGAAGCTCGGCGCACCGATGATCGTCTTCTTGTCGTTGATGTACGTGAGGATCGCGTCGGTCTGCTCGTCGGTGTACCCGAGCTTGCGCAGCGCACGCGGGATCGTCTGGTTGACGATCAGCATCGTGCCGCCACCGACGAGCTTCTTCGCCTTGGTGAGCGCGAGGTCGGGCTCGATCCCGGTGGTGTCACAATCCATCATCAAGCCAATAGTTCCAGTCGGCGCCAAAACGCTGGATTGCGAGTTGCGCACGCCGTTGATCTCACCGACCTCGACCGCCTCGTCCCATGAGCGCTGCGCCGCGCTGAGCAGGTCGACGGGCACAAGCTCCTCGTTGATCTTGGCCACCTCGGCCCGGTGCATGCGCAGCACGTTGAGCATCGGCTCTTCGTTCTCCGCGAAGCCGGAGAACGGACCCATGCGGCCTGCGGTGCGCGCGCTCGTGGCGTACGAGTGGCCGGTCATCAGCGCGGTGATCGCGCCGGCCCAGGCGCGGCCGGCATCGGAGTCGTACGCGAGGCCCTGCGCCATGAGGAGCGCGCCGAGGTTCGCGTAGCCGATGCCGAGCTGGCGGAACTTGCGGCTGTTCTCTCCGATCGCCTCGGTCGGGTAGTCGGCGTTGCCGACGAGGATCTCCTGGGCGGTGAACACCACTTCGACCGTGTGCTTGAAGCCCTCGACATCGAACGTCTCGCCGTCCTCGAAGTAGCGCAGCAAGTTGATGCTCGCGAGGTTGCACGCCGAGTTGTCAATGTGCATGTACTCACTACAATTGCGAACCACCGCACCGTTGACGACGTAGCTGTGGTTCCGCGGCTCGCTGAGGTTGAACGTGAGTTCGACACCGTCGTCGGCACGCTCTTGCAACCGCACCGTCTCCTTGGTGACGTGAAAGCGGTGCGTAGCGATCAAGTGCTCGAGCTTCGAGGCCTTGCTCTCGAGCGCGAATCCGATGTGCTCATCGAAGCGTGCGATCGAACGGTTGGCGATCCGTAGGTCGTAGAGCTGTCCGCCCGTGTAGTCGACCGTCGTGCCGTCCTTGCGCGTGTAGGAGAACGACGTCGTCGGCTTCCGCGTCTCGTAGATCCGACTCAAGATTCCGAAGGTGCTCAGGAGGCGCTGTACACCGACCAACAGGTCACGCGAAGTCGAGCCGAGGCCGACGTAGCGACTATTCGTGCCGTCGTAGACGCAGCCGTCGGCGTCGAACAGACCGCGGAGGAACGCTGCCACGGCGTCCGTCGGCGCCTGGTAGATCGACTCGGGCACCACCTTGCCAGCAGCCTTCTTGCGGGAGACGCCGAGCGCCTCGAAGAAGCGAGCGATGACCCGACGGCTCTGCCGGAGCTGGAGCGTGCCGTTCGCCTGCACCGACGGCTTCGACTCGTCGCCGCCGTTCATCTGGGCTGCGAGGGCGCGGTGCCGGGGCAGGATCTGCTCCTGTTCGTCGACCGATCCGTAGACGGTCGTCACGACATCACCGGAGATGCAGCCATCGCCCACGAGCCAGCCGAGGTAGTGCGCGAGCTCGGGCGACCACTTCTCGGGCAAGTTGAACGTCCGCGGGGCCTTGTCACCCTTGCCTGCGAGGGCGTACAACCTCGACGAGACGGGAAGGCGAGAATCAGCCGCCACGGCCGGCGCCGCGACGTTGAGCATCTTCACCTCATCGGCCTCGGTGAGCTCGCTCGCGGCGACGTAGCCACGGTTGGTCGTGAAGATCTTGTGGCCCGGAGTGCACCGGAGCTCGGACCCGTTCGAGAACCTGAGCTTCACGATCTCGTTGAAGCCCGTGATCATCACAGCCTCGGGACGAGTGAGCTCGACCCGCTCCGCCGGGGCGTCGGGGTTCGTCGCGTCGTGGGTGTAGATGCCGAAGGTCTCACCCTCGCGTGAGCGGTCGACGAGCTCAGCGAAGCGGATCAGGCCCTTGTCGGTGTGCACGAGCTCGCTGCCAGGGAAGCAAGGGTTGCTCGCGTTGATCGGGCCGGTGTTCGACGCGGTGTGCCACTTGTTGATCGTCGTGTCGAACTGCATGCCCGGGTCGGCGCACTCCCACGCGGCATCGGCGATCTGGCGCATCAGGTCGCGGGCGGGGAGCTGCTTCAGCGACTCGCCGTTCTTGACCGCACGCAGGTCCCAGTCGGCGTCGTCGACGACGGCCTGCATGAAGTCATCGCTGACGCGCACCGAGTTGTTGGCGTTCTGGTACTGGATCGAGTGGAAGTCGATCCCGTCGAGGTCCATGTCGAAGCCGGCATCGCGCAGGGCGCGCGCCTTGCGCTCCTCGCGGGCCTTGCACCAGATGAACTCCTCGATGTCGGGGTGGTCGACGTTGAGGATGACCATCTTGGCGGCGCGGCGCGTCTTGCCCCCGCTCTTGATCGTGCCGGCCGACGCGTCGGCGCCGCGCATGAAGCTGACCGGACCCGACGCGGTCCCGCCGCCGGCGAGGTGCTCGTGCGACGAGCGGATGTTCGACAAGTTGATCCCCGAACCGGAACCTCCCTTGAAGATCGTTCCCTCTTCGCGGTACCAGTTGAGGATCCCGTCCATCGTGTCCTCGACCGCGAGGATGAAGCACGCGCTTGCCTGCGCCGGCACACCCTTGACGCCGATGTTGAACCAGACGGGCGAGTTGAACGCGGCGCGCTGGTGCAGCAACACGTACTTGAGCTCGTTGCGGAACGCCGCGCCTTCCCGGTCGTCGACGAAGTAGCCGTCGCGCACGCCCCACGCGGTGATCGTGTCGGCGACGCGGTCGATGACCTGCTTCAGCGAGTGCTCACGCTCGTCGGTGCCGAGGGTGCCGCGGAAGTACTTCTGGGCGACGATGTTCGTCGCGTTCTGCGACCACCCCACGGGGAACTCCACGTCGGGCTGAGAGAAGGCATCGGTTCCGTCCTTGAAGTTCTGGATGCGCGCCTCGCGCACCTCCCACTCCACGGTGTCGTAGGGGTGGACCCCTGCCTCGGTGAAGTATCGGCGGATCCCGATGCCGATCTGCTCCGGCGCCATCGCCATGAGGTGGCTTCCTTCCTGCCCGAGGGCCTGGACTTGGGGTGGAGGTCTTGGGGTATAGGTCTGGAGGTGGGGCCCGGAGACCATTGAACCACCATCTAGAGGGGTAGACCACTAGATGTGGTAGTTGAATGCCCCCCGAACGCGAGATGAGGGGTGAATTACAACACCTGAATTACACCCGTGTCAACCCTCAACATCTGCCACTCCCGCCACGTGCGCCCCGAGCACCGGCGCATGATCAGCGAGAGGAGCGACGCTTGGGCTCCGTGGTCTTGTTGAGCTCGACGACCTCGGCCTCGAAGTCGGCGACGGCGTCGAAGCCCTTGTACACCGAGGCTAACCGCAGGTACGACACCGGGTCGACCGCCCGGAGATGCTCGAGCACCGCGACGCCGAGCATCTCGCTGGGGACCTCGGGACCAGCCGCCCTGGCGTCCTCCTCGATCTCGGTCACGAAGGCGTCGACCACCGCGGGCGACACCGCCCCTCCCCCGGCGAGCGCCTTGCGGATCCCGTCGGCGAGCTTCGCCCACTCGAACGGCTCCTTGAGGCCCGAGCGCTTGACGACCATGAGCGGCAGCTCCACCGCCCGCTCGTGCGTGGTGTAGCGCCGGCCGCAGCCGAGGCACTCCCGGCGGCGGCGCACCGCGGCGCTCTCCTCGAGCGGACGCGAATCGACGACCTTGTCGTCATCGGCTTCGCAGTATGGACAGCGCACGAGCGCACGGTACCCCGCCACCGTCCCCCGGGCCGTCACGGGGGCGACCGCCTTGCTCAGACCGGGAGCAGGATGGTCTCACCCGGCACCAGCGGCGCAGCGCCGCGCGCCGCCGACAGCTCGTCGACGATCGGCCGGAGATCCTCACCGGGCGCGAGCCGGGCCGCCAGGGACCAGAGCGAGTCGCCCGGGCGCACGACCACGCTCGTGTGCGCCGAGCCGGCCTGTGGGCCGGTCTGTGAGGAGGCGGTCGGGCGGCGCTCGGGGGAAGCGAGGGGCAAGCCCCCGAGCGCAGCGCCCGCCTGTGCTGCCACGACCACCAGACCCAGCGCCAACGTGGCAACGGCCAGACGCCGGCGCCGGTAGGTCGTGGGGGTGACCCGGCGACCGCGCGGGGTGGCACCGCGCGGCGCGTACCGAGGGATCGCGGGTCCCATCGGTGCGCCGAAGCCGGGAACGGTCGTAACGGCAGCCATCTTGGAGAGTTCCTTGGTAATCAATGTCTCGAGTCGATGTTGGGGGTCGATGTTGCGGGTCGATGTCGTTGTCCGCCAAGCGAACCACGGGGGTGTGACAGCTACGTCGGCCCCCCGTATCTCGAGCGGCTCGGGGACTCGGGGCCTTTCTTGACGCCCGAACCCCTGTTCGTATCCAAGCAGAACATCTGTTCGACGTCAAGAACATTTGTTCGGGAA
>JALHSW010000085.1 GCA_022865365.1 Acidimicrobiia bacterium
CCGGTCGATCCCCTTCGCCGAGGGGCCCCAGAGCCCGGTCCAGTACTTCCAGGAGCTCGCGTTGCCGGTGTTCGTGCTCTCGGTCCAGCTCGTCGCCGGATGGAGCCGCGACCAGCGCTCCTCGATGCTCGAGGAGCTCAACAGCGACTACATCCGGACCGCCCGCGCCAAGGGACTTCCGCGGCGTCGGGTGATCTGGAAGCACGGTCTGCGCAATTCCTTGAGCGCGCTGGTGACCGTCATGGCCATCGATATCGGTGCGCTCTTCGGCGGACTGATCATCACGGAGCGGGTCTTCTCTCGGCCCGGGATGGGCACCTTGTTGCTCGGCGCGCTACAGAACGGCGACACGAACATCCTGCTCCCGTGGATGCTCGTGACGGGAGCGTTCATCATCGTGTTCAACCTGATCGCCGATGTGATGTACGGCGTCCTCGATCCGAGAGTCCGTGTCGCATGAGAGTCCGTGTCGCATGAGAGTCCGTGTCGCATGAGGGTTCGTGTCGCATGAGCAGCGAGTACCCGGGGTCGCGCCCCCAGGATCGGCTCACCCGGCAGGAGCGCGTGCGCGAGTCCGCGGCGGGCGGTCTGGCCGCGGCGGGGAGCTCGGGACTGCTCGACACGAGCGTCGAGTCCGATGATGCGTATGCCGTCGGTGAGCCGGTCCGGTCGCAGTGGCGGCTCGTCCTCCGGCGGTTCCTGCGCCACAAGCTCGCGGTGATCTCTCTCGTGATCCTGCTGCTGCTCGGCGCGATGGCAGTGTTCGCGAGCACCATCTCGCCGTACGAGTTCAATCCCACGCTCGACGCGGCGACCCTCAAGGAGGCCCGCCAGTCACCGTCATGGGAGCACCTGGCCGGTACCGACAAGCTCGGACGCGATCAGTTCACCCGGGTGCTGTTCGCGCTCCAGAAGTCACTGCTCGTGGGCCTCGGCGTCGCCTTCCTCTCGGTGGTGATCGGGGTGATCGTCGGTTCGCTCGCCGGCTACTACGGCGGCTGGGTCGACCAGGCGATGATGCGCATCACCGACCTGGTCCTCGTGCTCCCCGCGCTCGCGGTGCTGCTGATCCTCGCGAGCAACCAGGATCCCTCGTTCTTCGGTCTCTTCGATCTGCCACCGGCGACGGAGGTCAGCGGGATGATCCTGATCATCGCGATCCTCGGGTGGATGCCCATGGCCCGGATCGTGCGCGGGGAGTACCTCTCGCTGCGGGAGAAGGAGTACGTGGAGGCGGCGGTGGCGGCCGGCGCCCCGGCGCACCGCATCATCCTGCGGCACCTGCTGCCCAACACGCTCGGCGCGATCGTCGTGTTCGGCACGCTCGCAGTTGGACTCGCGATCATCACCGAGGCGACGCTCTCGTTCCTCGGTGCGGGCATCCAGCTCCCCGACGCCTCGCTCGGCAACCTGATCTCCGACGCCGAGAGCACCGTGGGGACGGACCTGGCCTACCTCATCATCTTCCCCGGGCTCATGCTGTTCCTCGTCGTGCTCTGCGTGAACTTCGTCGGCGACGGCCTGCGCGACGCGCTCGACCCCCGGGCCGTGCAGTGACCGACGCGTTGCTCGAGGTCGAGGACCTCAAGGTCGAGTTCACGACCGAGGATGGCCTCGTCACCGCGGTGAACGGCGTGGGCTTCTCGGTGCGTCCGGGTGAGACCCTCGCGATCGTCGGCGAATCGGGATCGGGCAAGAGTGTGAGCGCGCTGTCGGTCATGGGCCTGATCGACAAGCCGGGTCGGATCGCCGGTGGCGAGATCACCTTCGAGGGCCGGTCGCTGCGCTCGTTGTCGGAGCGCGAATACCGCAGCCTGCGCGGCGGCGACCTCGCGATGATCTTCCAGGACCCGCTCTCGTCGCTCAACCCGGCGGTTCGCGTCGGCGACCAGATCGCCGAGGCACTCCTGACCCACACCTACGAGTCGAAGAAGGCCGCACGCCGGCAGGCCGCGGTGCTGCTCGAGCTCGTCGGGATCCCGCACGCGGGGGACCGTGCCCGCGACTACCCGCACCAGTTCTCCGGCGGGATGCGCCAGCGGGCCATGATCGCGATGGCGATTGCCAACCAGCCGAAGCTCTTGATCGCCGACGAGCCGACGACGGCGCTCGACGTGACCATCCAGGCTCAGGTGCTGGAGGTGCTCCGGAAGGCCCAGCGCGAGACCGATGCCGCGATGCTCCTCATCACGCATGACCTGGGCGTCGTGGCCGGCGTGGCTGATCGCGTCGCCGTGATGTACGCGGGGCGCATCGTGGAGGAAGGGACGCTCGACGAGCTCTTCTACTCGCCGCGGCACCCGTACACGATCGGGTTGCTGAACTCGCTCCCGCGTCTGGACTCCGACCGGAGTGTGCCGTTGCGCACGATTCCGGGGACGCCACCGAGCGTCCTGAACCTGCCTCCCGGGTGTGCCCTCGCGCCGCGCTGTCTCTACATGCAGGATCACTGCCTGGAGGCGACACCGGAACTCACCGCGGTCGGGCCCGAGACGCACCGTTCCGCGTGCTTCCGCGCGGCCGAGCTGCCGGACCTCGTCGGCGCGGTTACGGACGCATCGTCATGAGCGCGCCGCTCCTCGAGGTCGACGGTCTGGTGAAGCACTTCGACGTCAAGGCCGGGTACTTCGGCGGTGACGGGGGCGTGGTGCACGCCGTCGACGACCTGTCGTTCACGCTTGACCACAACGAGACGCTTGGACTCGTCGGTGAGTCGGGCTGCGGGAAGTCGACCACGGGCCGGCTCGTGTTGCGGCTGCTCGAACCGACGGCGGGCACGATCGGCTTCGACGGCACCGAGATCCACTCGCTGCGGGGCCGGGCGCTCCGCGGCCTGCGCCGGCGGATGCAGATCGTGTTCCAGGACCCGTACGCGTCGCTCAACCCGCGCATGCGAGTGCAGGAGATCCTGGCCGAGCCGCTGGTCATCCAGGGTCGACGCAGCGAGGTCAAGGGGCGCGTCCCCGAGCTGCTCGACATGGTGGGCCTCCACTCCGAGCACGCGACGCGCTATCCGCACGAGTTCTCGGGCGGGCAGCGTCAGCGGATCGGCATCGCCCGCGCGCTCGCACTCGAGCCGGATCTGGTCGTGCTCGACGAGCCCGTGTCGGCCCTCGACGTCTCGATCCAGGCCCAGGTCATCAACATCCTCGTCGATCTCCAGCGCGACCTTGGCCTCGCCTACCTCTTCATCAGCCACAACCTCGCCGTGGTCGAGCATATCTCGCAC
>JALHSW010000086.1 GCA_022865365.1 Acidimicrobiia bacterium
CACCGATACCACCGATACCTCCGACGCCGCTCGGGTTGGCCGTGCCGGCTCCACCGGCCCCGCCGACGAGCACGCTGAGATGGTCTCCGGGCGTCACCGTCACCCGGGCAGACACGCTCGCCGAGCTCCCGCCGGCCGCGAGGGACGCCGAGGCACCGCCATGGCCACCATCGGCGACGACCGTCGCGAAACAGATCCCCGCGGGCACCGTCGCTGCGCTAGCTGTGAACCCAGCCGTAGTCGATGAGAACAGCGTCGTAGGCGCCGCACCCGCCGAGGCCGCCCCCACAGCGACCAACGACCCCGCCGCCAAGACGACACCCGCCAGAACCCCGCCCAGTCTCCGCATGGCGGAAACCCTAGCCGCGGACCTGCAGCTCGGCTCGCCCTCGGCGTGGCGGTCCTGCTCGACCGGCCGGGATCGCGGAGTTTGCCGGTGAAGGGGATCACGACCTCCACCGGTGCTGCCGCGGCCGGTGCAGCGGCGATGGGGAAGTCCCAGTTCTTGATGGTCGCGAGCTCGTCGGCCGAGAGCCCGGCGAGGAGCGCGTCGAGCGTTGCCTGCGTCGTGACGCCCTCCACGTAGCGAAGAAATGCATCAGGCGCTGCCGTCTCGGAGTGCGCGTCGGTACTGGTCAATCTCGTTGCTATTTCGTGGGTGTGGTCGTGGGTGTGGTCGTGGGTGTGGTCGTGGTCGGCGACGTTGACGGGACGGAGTTCGAACCGATCACTCCCGCCATCACGAACAGCACCGTGAGCCGCTCCAGATCACCCCTGACGAACCGCTCGCCCTCGCAATCGAAGTGATCGCGGACGGGATGCCCTACGACGACGCGCAGGTGGTCGAACATGGCGCTCGCCGTCGTCGTGGCGGTCCTGCTCGACCAGGTGGGAACGCGGAACTGGTGGAGGTGATGGGACTTGAACCCACGACTTCTACGTTGCGAACGCCCCTAAGCCGAACATCAGCGGACGGCCACGAACCGTAGCGGCAGGCCAGAAGCCGGTTCGGCGTATCGCCGGACGTTGACGGACGGCCCCGAACGTCGGCGCGCGCGCGATGGACGCGCGATGGACACAGGGTCCGAGCTCGGCCGCCCGTTCAAGGCCCAGACGGTTCGTCACGGACAGACCGACTCACCGACGGCGATCCGCCCGCCCTCGCCTGGCGGTATCTGCTCGACCAGCCGGGGTCGCGGGACTCGTGCCGTCGTATCCCGGTGCAAGCGTGAGGTGCGCGTTGCATTGCCGGAGGCTCCACGCGAGCCGGCCGGTGCGTAGAGTGCGCCCATCACGCACGGGCGTGAACGTTGGGGGGTCCGGGATGGGCGGTCGCAGTCGGGTCGGGTGCGTGCTCGTGGTGGCCATGGTGGGGGTCATCGGTGTCGTCTCACCCGGCGGGGCCGTCGACAAGAAGGTCAAGGTCAAGGAGTTCCCCGCCGGCGTCGTCCCCGGCCCGTTCGGGCTCACCGCGGGGCCCGACGGCAACCTCTGGTACACCGAGTACGGGGACGCCGCGGGCGGGATCGGGCGGCTCACCCCCAAAGGCGAGGTCACCGAGTTCTCCGCCGGTCTCACCGCCGAAGTACAACCGGGCGGGATCACCACCGGACCCGACGGCAACCTCTGGTTCGGCGAGATCTACGA
>JALHSW010000087.1 GCA_022865365.1 Acidimicrobiia bacterium
ACGCGGTCGAAGCCCATCTCCTCGGCGTAGACGGCCTGCTCGACGCAGTCCCGGATCACCCGCTGCTCATTCGCCGGCGTCGCCTCGGCCATCTGGGCTTCGAAGATCATCGAGAACTGCATCGGAGGGTTCTACCGCGTCCGGTGCCTGCCGGGCGGCCCGGGTCGGCCCGTCAGACGCCCCGCTCGACCCGCCAAGCCTCCATCGTCTCGCGTTCGAGGCGCAGCGCCTCGTCCCGCGGCATACCGGCGCCCCGGCGGGACAGCTCGAGCATCGTGCGCACCGACACCGGATCGGCCGAACGGATCGCGCCGGCCAGCCCGAACGCGGTCGGGAGCAGCTGCTCGTGCGGCACGACGTGGTTCACGAGCCCGATGCGCAGCGCCTCCGGCGCGTCGATGAACGCGCCGGTGATCGAGAGCTCGAGCGCCTTGCCCCGCCCCACCGCCTCGGGGAGCAGCGCGCTCATCCCCCACGCGGGGACGAGCCCGACCTTGGCGTGGGTGTCGGCGAAGGTCGCCCGCTCGGACGCCACGATGACGTGGCACGAGAGCGCGATCTCGAGTGCGCCCGTCACGCACACGCCGTTCACGGCGGCGATCACGGGCGTCGTCGACTCCCGGATCACCGCGGCCGGGTCCACGACCGGCGGGCGTGGCGCGTCGGGATCAGGGTTCACGGGCCAGGTGCTGAGCTCCTTGAGATCGACGCCGGCCGAGAACGCCGGGTCCACCCCGGTGAGGATGACGACGGCGACCGAGTCGTCTGCGCCGGCCGCGGCGAACAGCTCCCGCAGCTCATCTCGCATCGCCGCCGTCATCGCGTTGCGCGCTTCGGGTCGGTCGATGGTGATCGTGCGGACCCCGTCCGCAGTCTCGACGCGCAGATGCTCCGAACCGGCCAACGCCATCGCCTCCTCCAGACGGGTGAGGGATCGTACGCCGGGCAACTCCGCCGTGGGCTGACTACGTTGCCCGGATGCTTCGATCGGGGTCCGGGATGGGTTGGGTCTGCCGCTACACCGCGCTGCTCGCCGCCGCCGTGCTCGTCGTCGGCCTCCCGGCCGGGACGGCGGCGACAAGTCAGGCGGCTGGAGCCGCCGCCCCCGACGGGTGCAAGCTGATCACCGCCGCCGAGCTCGAGCGCGTGCTCGACATCCCCTACGCGCCGCAGTCGCCCGTGGGCCCGAGCTGTCTGTTCCTGTCGGCCCAGGGGGCCACGCCCTCGATCGTCACCGTCTTCTCCGAGGAGCGCTCCGGCGCCAACATCGCCAGCGGGAAGCGGCTCCAACGCAAGCAACCCGGCGCCCGGGTGCTGCGAGGAGTGCACGACCTCGCCATCCTCGCCACCGAGCCGAAGACCGACCCCACGGGCGACACCACGCTGGACCTGGTCGTCTTCAAGGGCACCGACTTCGGTGCCCTTGCCATCACCATCGCCGGCGTGACTCCCACCACGAAGCAGATGCGAACGCTGGCCCGAACGATGGCCAAGCGCCTCTAGGAAGTGCGACGGAGTCGCTCGGCCTGGGCATCGACGAGCCGACCGAGATCGTCGGGCACGTTGTCGGTCTCCTCGCGAGCCCGGGCCGTCGCCTCGGGCAGGCCATCGAGCAGCACGGTCATGACCTGCATGGCGCGATCACGACCGAGGCCCCACGCGACCGCCTCGTTCAAGAGCCGAGCGCCGGTGACACGATCAGTCCGACGCAGGTCGTCGACGTACATCGCGAGGCGGTCATCGCCGTACTGCAAGGTCGAGAGCACGTCGTACGCGGGCGCGAGGTCAACCGTGCCCGCCGGGTGGTGCAAGAGCGAGAAGTTCTTGGCGTGCGCGTCGCCGTTCCCGACGACGACGTTGAGCGTCACCATCCGGAGCAGCGCCTCGCGAGCACCGGGGGCCGCGACCGACTGCAGCACGCCGGCGATGCGGGCCAGCGATGGGCCGCCGTCCGTCTGGTACTTCTTCTCCGGAGGGATGCCGGTCGCCTGAGCGAGATCCTCCTGATGCAGGCGTACGACGGTGCCGTCCGCAGCGACTTCCCGATCGAAGCGTTCGACGACGAGCAGCGGGCGCCCGCCCACCGATGTCGTCTCCACGTGCGCGGCCGGGAGCCCGAGGTGCCGCGCGGTTCGCATGCAGAACGCCTCGTTGGCGACGGTGGCCGGATACTCGGCGAGCTCGGGCTTGAGGATGTGCGTCGAGGGAGCACCGTCGACGGGGCTCCCCCACCGGCCGTCGGGCATGCGCGTGAGTACGAGCTTCTCCTGCACGCCGGCGAGCGAGACCCGCACTCGCGCCGAGGTGCCGAGCGGCGCGTTGCGCAGGTTCGCGACCAGGGCCTCGAGCTCGTCGTCGTCGAGTGGCTCGGCGGCCAAGGTGCTCGGCTCCGGCGGCGGATCGTCGCCCGCCGGTTGGACGATGATCGCCCCTGCGCACTCACGTCCGAGCGCACGCAGCAACCCGAAGGTGTCGCTCGCGAGCAGGTCGAAGTCCTCGGCCGCGACACGGCGGGGCGCTCCCTCGGGGAGGAGCCCGTCGAGGAACGGCCGGACCCTCCCCTTGGTGTAACGCTGCGGCACGAGCGGGAGGGACAGCGACAGGAGCGGCGTGCCGAGCTGATGCTCGGCGAGCGCGGCCTCGGTGTACGTGAGGTCGAGCCGATCCCGCTGACGCGACACGAGCGCGACGCGGCGGCCGCGCAACCAGACGTCGAGTTCGTCGGCCATCACCAGTCCGCCTCGTCGATGGTGATGCGGACCCCGAGCTCCTTGAGCACGTGCAGGATCCGGCGAACCTGCTCGGTCTCCTTCCCCCGTTCGAGATCGGACAGGTACGACCGGTGCACGCCGACCCGCGCCGCGAGCTCGGCCTGGGACAGGCCAGCCGCTCGCCGGTAGTGCCGGATCGCAGCCCCCAGCGAGTCGGAGGAGTAGATCCGGAAGCTGCGGTCGGCGTGCGAGGGGTCTGTCGGCATTTCCCGACACTACCCCATGGACGCCTCAATGTCGAGATACCCC
>JALHSW010000088.1 GCA_022865365.1 Acidimicrobiia bacterium
CCGAGGCCAGCTCCCCACCGGGCAACTCCTGCATGGTGCCGACGCCACGACCCGGCGACGGGTCGCGAGTCACCGGTGCTCGGGCGCGGTCCCAAAGTACGCGGATGCGACCGCCACCGCCGATCCGAGGAACGCCGCCGCGAGGCTCCGCAGGATCACGGTCGACGAGCCCAACCGGATCAGGCAGACGAGGAGCCCCACCGCGCCTGCCGTCACGTACGTGAGCACATAGGCGTTCGCGAAGAATCGACGGAGTGGGTCGCGGTCGGCGACGGCGGTGGTCGTGCCCCGAGACGCGCCCAGGGCCAGCGCGAACACCGCCCCGACGAGCCCGGTGAGCGACACGGCGAACAGCTCATACGAATCGCCCCGCCCGCCGTCGACGATCCCGAGCGTGGCGCCGATCTCTCGGGCCACCACGAGCACGAAGCCGCCGAGCAGCGTGGCGAGCACCGCCCCGAGTGCGAGTCCCTGAGCCTCGGGTGCCTGTCCCCTGCCTGGCTTCGGACGGGTACTCGTGGTCATGTGTCGCGCTCCCCACCGCTGACGAATGATCGAGTGCCGACCCGCGCGTCAGCCCACCGTGACTTCGCCGTGGCCGGCGGCAGCCCTGACGCACCGTGCCCTGCAGCGACCGGACCAGGGTCCTCGCGCTCGGCGGTAGCCTGACGCGGCGTCAGACCGACCGGCGTCGGCTCGAAGGAGGCCCGGGATGGAAAAGAACGACATGATCATCGTGAGCGTCGACGACCACGTGGTCGAGCCGCCCGACATGTTCGAGCGCCACCTCCCCGACAAGTACCGCGACCTCGCGCCGCGCGTCGTACACAAGGACGACGGCACCGACGTGTGGAACTTTCAGGGCCTGGAGATCCCGAACATCGGGCTGAACGCGGTCGCCGGGCGCCCACCGGAGGAGTACGGCATCGACCCGACGTCCTTCGACGAGATCCGGCCCGGCTGCTTCGACGCCGAGAAGCGGGTGCTCGACATGAGCGCCAACGGCGTGTTGGGGTCCCTGAACTTCCCGTCGCTCCCCGGCTTCGCGGGGCGCCTCTTCGGCTCCCTCGAGGACAAGGCCGCCGCACGCATCCTCACCGAGGCCTACAACGATTGGCACATCGACGAGTGGTGCGGCCACGCACCCGAGCGATTCATCCCGCTCGCGATCCCCGCCATCTGGGACCCCGACGTCACCGCGGCCGAGATCAGACGCGTCGCGAAGAAGGGCTGCCACGCGATCACGTTCCCCGAGAACCCGGTGCCGCTCGGCTTACCGAGCCTGCACTCCGACACGTGGGACCCGGTCTGGAAGGCGTGCTCGGACACCGGCATGGTCGTGTGCATGCACATCGGCTCCTCGTCGAAGCTCGTGGTCACCGCGCCGGACGCGCCGATGGACGTGATGATCGTCCTCCAGCCGATGGCGCTCGTGCAGTGCGCCGCCGATCTGGTGCACTCCCCGATCTGGCGCAAGTTCCCCGACGTCAAGGTCGCACTGTCCGAGGGCGGCATCGGTTGGGTGCCCTACTTCCTCGAGCGGCTCGAGCACTCGTACCGCACCCACAAGGCGTGGACCGGTGCCGACTTCGGATCTCAGACGGCCGCCGAGTTCTTCATGGACCACGTGATCCTCTGCTTCATCTCCGACAAGGTGGGCCTGCAGCTCGTGCGCGACCACATCGGGATCGAGCACGTCACGGTCGAGACCGACTACCCGCACTCCGACGCGAACTGGCCCACCGCGCCCGAGCGGCTGCTCGCGGAGTTCGGGGCCACCGACCTCACCGACCCCGAGATCGACGCACTCACGCACCTCAACGCGATGCGCGAGTTCCGCTACGACCCCTTCTCGATCCGACCGCGCGAGCAGTGCACCGTCGGGGCGCTACGCGCCGAAGCGATCGGGGTCGACACCGCGCCGGTGGCGAAGGGGCGGCGGTTCGCACACCGCAAGGGCGTCACGATCAGCGAGCTGAACCCGACCGCATGAACGCCGATCCGGGCGCCAATGGGGGTGCCGGTCCGGGCGCGCCTCGGCTGCATCGCGATCCTCGGCCGTATCTCGTGCACGTCGCGGTCGACGCACTGATCGCGTTCTGCGCGACCGTGTTCTTGCTCTGGCTCTTCGGCGTGCCGTTCTGGGCGATGATCGTGATCGCCTGGGTGCTCGGATTCGCCGCCGCACCGTTCACCCGCCGGTGGGAGCAACGCCAGCTCGACGAGCGCGACGCCTCCACCCCGTAGCAAGACGATTGGGCGCCTGACGGCAAAGTGACCGATCAGGCAGCCGCCTTCGGAATGCCGACGTTCTGGTAGGTGCGCGCGAGGTTCAGCACGTGCGCGGCGTAGGCATCGGAGTGGTTGTACGAGAGATACGCGTGCGTGAGACTCGCGTCGTCACCCATTTGCCCTGCTGCGTTGCAGAGGTAGCGCCCCGCGCCGTACGCCGCGTCGTACACGTTGTTCGGGTTCGACGTGCCGTCGCCGTTGCCGTAGACCTGGTACCGCCGCCATGTGCTCGGGATGAACTGCATCGGCCCGACGGCGCGGTCCCAAGTGACGTCGCCGTCCCAGATCCCGGCATCGGAGTCGGCGATGGCGGCGACGCCAGGAGCGCCGTCGAGTGCGATGCCGACGATCCGCGGAGCCGTGTCCCCGTTCGCGATGAGCTGTGCGCCCCCGTACCGGCCGTGGTTCGACTCGACCCGTCCGATCCCGGCGAGCATCCACCACTGGATCCCGCATTGGGGTCGTTCGAGGGCGAGTCCCGCTTCGGCGCAGAGGTACGCGTCGAGCGTCGCGAGGGGGATTCCGAGGCCCGCCACTGCACCGCCCGCGACGCTCGACGAGGCCAGGGTCCGCAGCGCCTCGGCGTCCTTGGTCGCGGCCGGGAGCTCCAAGAACTCGACCTGCGCGAGTCGCTCGTCGACGCCGACGCGTTCGAGCGCGAGGCGCGCGGTCTCCGCCGACGCACGACGGCGCGCGATCTGAGCCCTCAGGATCGCCTCACGCAGCGCGGCCGCGAAGCCTTCGCCGAGATGGTTCACTCGCTGCAAGTCCATCGCGTCCTCGGTCTGGAGCAACGCCTGGCGCTGGATCTCGTCGAGTACGGCGGTGCGGGCGTCGAGGTCGACCTGGCGGGCACGGAGCGAATCACGCTCCTGGGTCAACGCGGCGACGTGGGCCTCGGCGTCCTTGAGCGCCTGGACGTCGCCGCTCGACTGGCCGTACTCGAGCGGCACACCGACCAGCCGCGCGTCGAGGCCGGGCAACAGTCCGGCGCCCTCCGCCGGAGCCGTCGGCGGTGTGCCGCCCGGCACCACCGGGGTCGGGACGACCTGGGCCGCCGCGGGCACGACCGCCAGCGCCAAGAGCAAGAGGGGGAGCAGGAGCAGGAGGAGGACCAGCACGGGCACGGCCATCCCGAGAGCAGGAGGCGCGCGCCGCACCCGGGTTGCTCCAGACATGGGAGGTTCTTCGGCACGTCAGCCGGGATCCCTTACCCACACCGCAGCCTTCCCGTGCCGACCCGGCACGGGAAGGCCGTAGCCTCGGGGCCGATGTTCCGCTTCGATCCGCACGCCGATGAGCACCATGAGGACGCGTTCTCCTCCTACCGGCGTCTGGTCGGCGTCCCGACGGTCGCGATCGATCTCCCCGGACACGGGGCGAGCGGAGTACCGCTCGGCGATCTCGCGAGCGACGCGCCGGCGCCCGAACGCGTCCTCGCGCCGCGTTGCGCCGAGACCGTCACCTGGGATACTGGCCACTCCCCTTCCTCTCCCGCCCCGACCTGGTCGCCGACCTGGGTGGGGCTGAGCCGGCAACACTGACCAAGGAGGCACACCATGCCCGACGACAGCCAGAGCATCCGGGATCGATACCAGGCCCAGGCGCGGAGCGCGCTCGACAAGATCAGGACCCAGGTCGACGAGCTGCGCGTCCAGGCCGACCTGGCGCAAGCCGACGCGCGGGACCGCCTGCAACAAGGAGTCGAGGGCTTGCGGGGCAACGAGGGCAAGGCGAAGGCCAAGCTCGACGAGGCTCAGGCTGCCGGCGCGGACGCGTGGAAGTCGGTCGCGAAGCAGGCAGAGCAGGTGGTCGACGAGCTCGGCGACGCGTTCTCGAAGCTCGCCGCCGAGGTGCAGTCCGCGGTCGGCAAGGCGGGCGCCGCAGCGTCGAAGGGCCGCGACGCGTTCCTCGATGAGTGGAAGAAGGACCGGGCGAACCGCGAGAAGCTCCTCGACGAATCGGCGTGACGAGCGGCGCGACGGGCGACCACGAGCGCCGCAATCGAAGGTTCTGGGACACCGACGCCGACGACTACCAGGCCGCGCACGGCGAGCAGCTCACGCGCGGTGCGACGTGGGGGGTCTGGGGCATCCCGGAGTCAGACGTCGGCGTGCTCGGCGACACACGCGCGCTCGATGTCCTCGAGCTGGGGTGTGGCGGCGCCCAATGGTCGATCGCCCTCGCGCGCGACGGTGCACGCTGCATCGGGCTCGATCAATCGCGCGGGCAGCTCCGCCACGCCCGGCACGCACAGCGAGACGCCGGTGTCACGTTCCCACTCGTGTGCGCAAGTGGTGAGGCGGTCCCGCTCACCGACGAGTCGTTCGACATCGTGTTCTGCGACCACGGTGTGTTCTCGTTCTGCGACCCAGATCGCGCGGTGTCCGAGGCAGCACGTCTCCTCCGGCCGGGAGGCCTGCTCGCGTTCAACCATTCGACGTTGCTGCACACCTTGTGCTGGGACGCCAAGACCGAGAAGGTGCGCAAGAAGCTGCACCGCCCCTACTTCGGCGCCCGCGAGTTCGACTGGGGTGACGGCACCGTCGACTTCCACCTGACCTACGGCGACTGGATCCGCTGCTTCTCGCGCTATGGCCTCGCGGTGGATGACCTCGTCGAGCTCGAGCCGCCATCGACCGCAACGACGACGTATGGCAGCTACGTCGACCCCAAGTGGGCCGCGCGTTGGCCGGCCGAGGAGATCTGGAAGGCGCGCAAGCGCTAACGGCGCTCGAAGGTGACGTCGGACCCTTCGCGATCCCAGGTCGTGGGGGTCACACCGTCATCGCGCAGCTCGTACTTCAGCACGCGACCCACCGGGTTGCGCGGCAGGTCCGAACGAAACTCGATGTAGCGGGGCACGGCGAAGTACGGCACATGGTCGATCGCCCACCGACAGAGATCCTCCTCCGTGAGCGTCGCGCCCGACATGACCACAGCGGTGACCTTCACCTCGTCCTCGCCGAGCTCGCTCGGCACCGAGTGGACCGCCACGTCCTCCAGATCCGGGTTGGCGTGGAAGATCCTCTCCATCTCGAAGCTGGAGATGTTCTCGCCTCGTCGACGGAGGTAGTCCTTCTTGCGGTCGACGAAGTACAGGAAGCCGTCCTCGTCGAGGCGTCCGAGGTCGCCGGTGTGGAACCAGAGATTGCGGAGCACCGCCAGGGTGTCCTCGGGACGGCGCCAGTACCCGACGAACATCACGTTGGGGCGCATGGGACGCGCGACGATCTCACCGATCTCCCCCACCGCGACTTCTCGGTCGCCGTCGTCGACGAGCTGCACCTCGAACTCGTGGGTGTTGGGCTTGCCCGCGGCGCCGGGCTTGTTGGTCTCGCCGGCCGGCAGCACGCCGATCAGGGACGCCTCGGTGAGCCCGTACCCACCGCTGAAGGTCGCGCAACCGAACCGGTCACGCCAGATCGCGTCGGTCGAGGGTGGCATCGGCGCGGCCGCGCACAATCGTAGCTTGTGACCCGTCTGGTCGGGGTGGTCGGCGGCATCGCCGATCAGGATCGCGAGCGACCCGAGCAGCGACACCATCGTCGCGCCCGTGCGGCGGACCTCGGGCCAGAACCGGGAGACGGAGAAGCGCCGGGCGATGCTCGCGCTCCCTCCCGACACGAGGGTTCCGACGACGCAAATCGAGATCGCGTTGAAGTGGAACAGCGGGAGCGGGGTGAGCACGACGTCATCGGGACGCCGCTGCCAGGCCCGTGCGATCTGATCGGCCAAGCACACGATGTAGTGCTGGGGCAGCATGCAGCCCTTCGATGGACCGGTGGTCCCCGCGGTGTAGATGAAGCACGCCATGTCACCCGGGCCGGCCCCTGCGTGCGGCACCGGCGCGTCCGTCGCCGACGCGAGCACGCCGCCCCAATCGTGGTGGGTGACCCCCGCCACGGGTTCGTCGGGCGCCCCGACGACGATGCACGCGCTGAGTTCGGGAACACCGGAACCGGCGATCAGGCTGACCCGGCTCGCGAAGTCGCCCTGCACGACGACGACCCGCGACCCCGAGTCGGCGAGTTGATGGCGGAGGAACTCGCCCTTGTAGGCCGTGTTGATCGGTACCTGGATCGCGCCGAGCTTCAGGGCGCCGAAGAACGAGATCACCTGCGCGGGGATGTTCTCGAGCAGGGTGGCGACCCGGTCACCCCGGACGACCCCGAGGTCGGCGAGCGCGTGGGCAAGCCGATTGCTCGCGGCGTCGATCTCGCGCGCCGAGTACGCGTCGCCCTCGAAGTCGAGGTACGGCCCATCGGGGTCGGTGCCGAGCCGGTGTGCGAGCGCGTCGAGCACCGTGCTCTGGTCGCCGAGGGAGCTCACGAGGCTGACACTACTGTCAGGTGTGTGGCCGGGACGACGCATCGCTACTCCGTCGCGTGTACCTGGCAGGGCTCGACCGCCGACGGATATGACCGCTATGACCGGGGCCACGAAGCAACCGGCCCGCCCGCCGACGCGACGCTGTCGCTCACTTCCGACCCATCGTTCCGCGGCGATGCGCAGCGCCTGAACCCCGAGCAGCTGCTCGTGATGGCAGCATCGTCGTGCCAGCTGCTGTCGTTCCTCGCGGTCGCGGCACGGGCTCGCATCGACGTGGTGGAGTACCGCGACGAGGCCGAGGGCGTGATGCCAGAAGACGATCCTCCCCTGCGCATCACGCGCATCGTGCTGCGCCCGGCGATCACCGTGCGCGGCGACGTCGGTGGGTCACGGCTCACCCACCTGTGCGAGGTCGCGCATCGCGAGTGCTTCATCGCCAACAGCCTCACGACGGACCTGGTCGTGGAGCCAACCTTCATCATCTTGTCGGCGTAGCCGACGGGCACCATCTTGTCGGCGTAGCCGACGGGAACGCCGAGCCCTACGGCAGGATGCCGTGGTGCGCCGCGGGACCAACGGCGTGGCGGCGCCGCGTGGCGCTGAGCGCGAGCGCGTCGAGCAGCGCATCGCGCAGCTCCGACGGCTCGACGACCTCGTCGTAGCTCATCGTGTCGGCCGACGAGTAGGCGCCGCCGAGCTCAGCG
>JALHSW010000089.1 GCA_022865365.1 Acidimicrobiia bacterium
CCTGGATCTGCTCGCGCTGCTTCAGGTACGTCCGCGTCGGATACACGAACGCGAACAGGAAGCCGAGGAGGAGCAACGCGAACATCAGGGTCACGACGACCGAACGACGCCGCCGCACCCTCGGCGACGCGGGCCGCTTCGCCCCGGTGGGGCGCCTCGCAGGACGACGCGGAAGGCGGGCCTTCTTCGGCGTGGCTTCTCGCCGCTTCGACAGCACGACGCGGGGATTACGTGACGAGGCGGTGCGGGTTCGGGGCTTGCGCGACGAACCGGCGCGCGTGCGGGGTGCGGCGACCCGCTCACGTTCCGGGCGCTCGCGACGGGGGCGCTCAGGCACCGTTGCCTCCCATCGCGGCGGCACGATCGGCGAGTGCGGCGCCGCCGAGGTACGCCGCGTCGCCTCCGAGCTGCTCTTCGATCCGGAGCAGCTGGTTGTACTTCGCGACCCGGTCGCTGCGGGCCGGGGCACCGGCCTTGATCATCCCGCAGTTCGTCGCGACCGCGAGATCGGCGATCGTGGCGTCTTCGGTCTCGCCGCTGCGGTGCGACATCACCGACGTGTACGAGTGGCGGGCGCCAAGGAGCACGGTGTCAAGCGTCTCGGTGAGCGTCCCGATCTGGTTGACCTTGATCAGGATCGAGTTCGCCACGCCGCGATCGATGCCCTGCTGGACCCGCTCGGGATTGGTGACGAAGTTGTCGTCCCCCACGAGCTGGACGCGATCGCCGAGGCGCTGGGTGAGCGAGATCCACCCGTCCCAGTCGTCCTCGGCCATCCCGTCCTCGATGGAGACGATCGGGTAGCGGTCGCAGTAGTCGGCAAGCACGTCGGCCCACTCGGCCGACGTGTACTCCTTCCCTCACCTGCGAGCGTGTAGCGGCCGCCGCCCTTCGCGCCCTCACCATTCGCCGGGGTGAAGAACTCGGTGGCCGCGAGGTCGAGTGCGAGCGCGATGTCGGTGCCGGGGCGGTACCCGGCCGCCTCGACGGCGGCGAGGAGCAGCTTGATCGCCTCTTCGTTCGACGGGAGGTCGGGGGCGAAGCCACCCTCGTCGCCCAGCGCGGTGTTGAGCGCGCGGTCGCGCAGCAGAGCCTTCAGCGCGTGGTACGCCTCGGCGCCCCAGCGCAGCGCTTCGGCGAAGCTCGCAGCACCCACCGGTGCGTACATGAACTCCTGCACGTCGACGTTGGAGTCGGCGTGGGCGCCACCGTTCAGGACGTTCATCAGCGGCATGGGCAGCACGTGGGCGTTCACGCCCCCCACGTAGCGGTAGAGGGGCAGCTCGCACTCGTCGGCCGCGGCCTTGGCGACGGCCAGCGAGACGCCGAGGATCGCGTTGGCACCGAGGCGGGCCTTGTTGGGGGTTCCGTCGAGGGTGCAGAGCTCGTCGTCGAGGAGGCGCTGGTCGGCGGCCTCGAGCCCGATCACCGCCTCGGCGATCTCGGTGTTCACGTGCTGAACCGCCTGGCGGACGCCCAAGCCCGCGAAGCGGTCGCCCCCGTCCCGGAGCTCGACCGCCTCATGGGTGCCGGTGCTGGCACCGCTGGGAACCGCGGCCCGGCCGCGGCCACCCGAGGCCAGCTCGACCTCGACCTCGACCGTAGGGTTACCCCGGGAATCAAGGATCTCGCGGGCGACGATCTCGGCGATTGCGGTCACGGCGTGGAAATCCCTCTGGATGGCCCGGGCCACGAGGGCGGTGTTGCCCATGGGGCCAATGTGGCGAACGGGGTCTGCCACAGTAGTCCCCTCGGCCCGGGAAGGGAAGGGGCCCGAATTCGGCACCAGCACTGGGCGCCAGCACCGGCCAGGGGATCCTGTCCCTACACTGGGCCACGTGAAGATTGCCGAGACCGAGACCGAGCCGGGCGAGGAGATCTTCCTCAACCCCTTCGTTCCCGGGTTCTTCGACAACCCCTACGCCCAATACCGGGAGCTGCGGGAACGGGCGCCCGTCCACCAGAGCCCGCTCGGACCCTGGACCCTCCTGCGCTACGAGGACTGCTCCCGGCTGCTCCGGGACCCCTCACTCTCGGTCGAAGAAGCCAACATCCGCGATGGAGGCAGCGCCCGCCGCGAGCTCTTTGCCGCTGCGGGGTACGACCGACCCAACCGGGGCTCGCTGGCGATCCTGAACCTCGATCCCCCCGACCACACCCGCATCCGCCGGCTGGCCTCGAAGGCGTTCACCCCGCGGCGCGTGGAGGCGCTCGTCCCGCGCGTGCAGACCCTGGTCGACGGCATGCTCGACGACTCGGTCCGAAACGCTGGAGTGCGGGACGGGCAGATGGATGTGATCGCCGACCTCGCGTTCCCGCTCCCCTTCGCCGTCATCTCCGAGATGCTCGGGATGCCCGA
>JALHSW010000090.1 GCA_022865365.1 Acidimicrobiia bacterium
GCCCGAGCCCGGCGGCGTACACGTGTCGGTAGCCGAGCGCGTCCGCGATCGCCTCGGCCTGCGACTCGCCGCCGCGCGTCTCCCAGACCTCCTGGAGGCAGAGAACGTCGGCATCGACGCGGCCAAGCTTCTCGAGGATCGCGGGTTGGCGCGCCTCCCACGGCCCGAAGCGCCACCACAGGTTCCACGTGAGCAGGCGCATCCGGGTCTCCACGCGCGGCGGTGGCTCCCACCCTGCGGTCCCAGATTCAAAGGGCGCCGACTCGAACGTCACGAGCGGCACACTACCGGCGCGCCCTCGCGCACCCTGACCTACGCTGCGGCCCGTGGCGTTCGCCGTGAACCTGCTCGACGGGGAGTTCTACGCCGGCGATCCCTACCCCACGTACCAGAGGCTGCGCGACGAGGCGCCGGCCTACTGGGACCCGGTGCAACACATCTGGGGGATCAGCCGCTACCAGGATGTCGTCGAGGTCGAGAAACAGAAGGCGCGCTATACGTCGGCACACGGCTCGCGGCCGCGCGTCCCGGCTGACTACTCGATGATCAACCACGACGACCCGCTGCACCAGAGCCAGCGCCGGCTCGTCGCCCGGCGCTTCACGCCCCGCTCGGTCAGCCAGCACGAGGACCACGTCCGCGGGATCGTCACCGATCTCATCGACGCCGTCGAGCGGGCCGGCACGGCCGACGTCGTCCACGACCTCGCCGCGCCGCTCCCCGCCCGCGTCATCTGTGAGCTCCTCGGCTTCGACCGGTCGCTGGCGCCCAAGTGTCAGGAATGGTCCGAGCTCACGATGCTCGAGGGGGGCCAATACGCGATCGACGGAAGTGAACGGGCCACCAGTGACACCACGATGAGCGCCGTCCTCGAGTTCGCCGCCGCCGCAACCGAGCTGCTCGACGCTCGGCGACGCGACCCCCAGGACGACCTCTTCTCGGTGTGGGCGCACACCGAGGTCGAGTTCCCCGACGGGACCACCCGCCCGCTCAGCGACGAGGAGACCGTCTACGAGGCGCTCCTGCTCCTCGATGGCGGCGCCGAGACGACCCGCACCGTGATCGCCACGATGTGCCTCGAGCTCATCCACCACCCGGCCGAGCGCGCCAAGCTCGTCGCCGATCCGGGCATCCTGGCCACCACCGGAGTCGAGGAGTTCATCCGCTGGGTGACACCGATCCTCAACATGCGTCGCACGGCGACCGAGGATCACGAGTTGCACGGCGAGACGATCCACGCCGGCGACGAGGTACTCCTCATGTACTCCTCGGCGAATCGAGACGAGCGCGTCTTCGAGGATCCCGAGACCCTCGACGTGACCCGCGAGCACAACCACCATGTCGCGTTCGGGTTCGGCACCCACTTCTGTCTCGGTGCGTCGCTCGCGCGCCTCGAGATCCGCGTCATGTTCGAGGAGCTGCTGCGCCGAATCCCCGACTTGCGTCTGGTTCCCGGCGCGGAGCCGCGTCGGCTCCCGTCCGCGTTCGCCGTGGGCTACGACACGATCCCGGTGGAGTTCGCCCCGGCGCGCGTCTGACGGGTCGAGGCGCCGCTCAGGGCGTGTTCCAGCGATCCGACGCCCGGTACAGCAGCCACAGCGCGCCGGCGATGACCGCGCTACCGACGACGAGCACGATGAGCGCGGCGAGCCCGCCGGCGATCCCCCATGACGACTTGCTCTCGAGCGCGAGGCAGGTGCCACCCTGGCGACCGAGGAACGCTCCGAGAGCGTGGAGATTGATCGTCTCGCACTCCGCGCTGACCGCCCCGACGACGATCGACATGCCCGACCAGAACCACAACGCGCCCAGGACCAGGGCCCAGATCCCGACGATCCCGAGGGCGATGCCCTCGATCTTCGATCCGCGCACGGTCACCTCCCGCGAAGTGTGCTGAGCGGAGTCTCACATCACGACGGCCGCGCGTCGAACACCGCTCGAAGGCGAGGTGCCCGACCCGCCGGCTCTCACGGCGCTACGGCCCGGTGCACTCGAGCCCGAGGTCAGCACGCACCGCCGGAGGCACCGCGGGAATCGTCCCTCCCGCACAGCCCACATCCGAGGTTCCGGCATCCTGGACGACCCACGCACCCGACTCGCAGTGCGCGACGCCGTAGCCGCCCTGGAAGTCGGTGACCCCCGCCTTCGGGGGATTGTCGAATCGCGCCCACGTCGGGGCAGACGCGGCCGAACGGACGCCGCTGACGTCGTACTTGTCAGACACCTCGCTCAGCCCGGCGACCGGGCTTTCCCGAACCGCCGCCTCCACGGTCGAGGTGCCGCCACAGGGCGCACCCGCGGTGGTCGTGCCCGTCGTGGTCGGGGTGGTCGAGCCCGCCGTGCTGGTGCTGCTCGACGAGTCGTCGCTGCTGCACGCAACGAGCAACACGATCGCGCCGATCGCCATCATCACCCACACGATTCGGAGCACCCCTCTGCCCTGCTCGCCTATCGCCACACCAATACCTCCATGGCGGCACCGTAGGCCGGTGGGCGACTAGGAGCGGGGACCGAGCGGGCGGGTCGGCGTGAACGTGGCGGGCATCCGCTTGATCCCGTGGATGAAGTTCGACTGCAGGTAGGCCGGCTCGCCCGAGACCTCGATGTCGGGGAGGCGCTTGAGGAGCTCGTCGAACATCACGCTGATCTCACGCCGGGCAAGGTGGGCGCCGAGGCAGAAGTGGGGTCCCCCGCCACCAAAGCCCAGGTGCTCGTTGGGGTCCCGGCGGACGTCGAACGCGTAGGGGTCGTCGAACATCGACGGGTCGCGGTTCGCGGCGCTGTACCAGAGCGCGACCTTCTCCCCATCCTTGATCTTCTGACCGGCGATCTCGGTGTCGGCGACCGCGCAGGTGCGCCGGAAGTGGATCACCGGGGTCGACCAGCGGATGATCTCCTCGACCGCGGTCGGTGCGACGCTGTCGAAGTCGTCGACCCAGATCTTGCGTTGATCCTGGTGGTTCGTGAGCGCCAGCATGCCGTGGCTGATCGCGTTGCGTGTCGTCTCGTTGCCGGCGACGACGAGGAGCACGAAGAACGAGCCGAACTCCTCGGGGGTGAGGCTGTGCCCGTCGACCTCGGCCTGCGCGATCTTCGTCGTGAGGTCATCGCGCGGGTTCTTCAGGCGATCAGCCCGCAGCCCTTGCGCGTACGTCCAGATCTCGTAGGCGGCCGTGAACGCGGCGCTGATCTCACCGCCGTACTCGGGATCGCTCGCCCCGAGCACGATGTTGGTGTTGTCGTAGATCGCCCGATACTCGGACTCGGGCACCCCCATCATCTCGCAGATGATCTGCAGCGGCAGCGCCGCCGCGATCTCGTCGACGAAATCGCACTTCCCCTTCTCGCAGATCGCGTCGACGATCGCTCGTGCTCGATCGTGGACACTCTGCTCGAGGGCTGCGACCTGATGGGGAGTGAAGCCGCGGTTCACGATCAGGCGGAAGCGGGTGTGCTGGGGCGGATCCATGTTGATGATGGAGCCGAGGAACTCGTACACCTCGGGCGGGAAGTCGGGGATGTTCGTGCCCTTCCCCGAGATGAACAGCTCGGGGTGGCGGCTCACATGCTGCACGTCCTCGTGACGCACGACCATCCAGTAGCCCGGTCCGGGCGCCAGCCCGAAGATCTCGGGTTCGGAATGCCGCGAGATCGGCTTCTCGGCGAGGAGCTTGGCGAACATGCCGGGGATGTCGTCGCGGTACCAGAGGTCTAAGTTGCCGAAGTCGATCTCGTCGACCGCGAGGTCGGTCGTGGGGGTGGGGGTGATGGCCATGGCCCAGACTCTACGAGGACGCGCCGGCCGGCACCTGCTGGGTGATGCAGTGGATGTTGCCCCCGCCGAGGAGGATCTCGCGTGCGTCGACGCCGACGACGTCCCGGCCCGGGAACACGCCGGCCAGGACCTCACGGGCGTGATCGTCGTGGCGCTCGTCGAGCAACGGCATGACCACCCGGCCGTTCGCGATGAAGAAGTTGACGTATGACGCCGCGAGCCGATCCCCGGCCCGTCGCGCCTTCGAGCCCGCAACCTTGCGCAGCCCCGCGGCTTCTGATGCGGTCATCGACAGCGGCCCCGGTTGGTGCAGGAGGTGCACCTCCAGTGACCGTCCCCGGGCGTCGGTCGCCGCCTCGAGCCGTCGACGGGCGTCGAGTGATCGGTCGTACTGCGGGTCGTCTCGGTCGTCGGTCCAGGTGAGCGCCACGACCCCCGGGCGCACGAAGCACGCAAGGTTGTCGATGTGACCGTCGGTCTCGTCGAGGAAGACGCCCGCGCCCAGCCAGACGATGGTCTCGACCCCGAGGCAGTCGCGCAGATGGTGCTCGATCTCTGCCTGTGAGCAGTGGGGGGTGCGGTTCGGGTTGAGCAAGCACTCCTCGGTGGTGAGCACGGTGCCCTCGCCGTCGGTGTGGATCGCTCCCCCTTCGAGCACGATCGGCGCGCGGTACCGGTCGGCCCCTTCGATCTCGAGGATGGCGCTCGCGGCCGCGTCGTCGCGATCCCACGGCGAGTACAGACCACCGTCGCGGCCGCCCCACGCGTTGAATATCCAGTCGACGCCACGCCGCGTGCCGGCGTCATCAACCACGAAGGTCGGGCCGATGTCGCGCATCCACGCGTCGTCCGTCACGAGCTCGACCACGCGAACCGCTTCTGGGAGCGCGGCCCGCGCCCGCTCGATCGCAGCGGGCGACGCGGTCATCGTGACGGGCTCGCTGATGCCGATCGCCGCGGCGACCCGGGCGAACGCCGTGCCGGCCGGCCCGGCGCCGTCACGCCAGGTGTCCGGCCGCTCGGGCCAGGCCATCCACGTGCCGGCATGGCGCTCCCACTCGGCCGGCATCCGGAACCCGTCGGCCGCTGGCGTGGATTCGAGCGTTCGGGACATCGGTCTCATCCTGACCCGTTTGCCCGGGCCGCGACCGGTAGAGTCCGGTGCCGCATGCCGAGTCGCCGACAATTCCTCGCCGGCACGGCGGCTGCGCTGTTCGTGGCCGCGTGCTCCGACGGCGACGGCAGCGAGGCGTCGCCGAGCACGACGACGCTTGCGCCCACGACCACCACACTCCCGCCGAGCACGACGACGCTTCCGCCCACGGGACCGGCCGCGTTCACGACCGGCGGCCCGACCGACACGAGCCGCGTCGCCCTCACGTTTCACACCAGCGGCAACCTCGACCTGGCCGGGCAGCTCCTGGACGTGCTCGACGCCCGCGACGTCGTGATGACCGCCTTCATCGTGGGCGAATGGCTCGACGCGAACCCCACGTGGGCTGCACGCATCACCGGCGCGGGCCACGAGCTCGCCAACCACACGTACACGCACCCGACGTTCGGGTCCCTCTCCCCTGAAGCGATGGCCGACGAGATCGCCCGCTGCCGCGACGTGCTCGTGCGACTCGGGGGCACCGGCGGGCAGTACTTCCGACCGTCGGGTACCGCGGACGGCACCACGACGCCGAGCCCGGCGGTCCTGGAAGCCGCCGGCACCGCGGGGTACCGCACGGTCCTCGGGTTCAACGTCGACCCGTTCGACTACCAGGATCCCGGCGCCGCCGCGGTCGCCCAGCGGGTGCTGGCCACGGTCGGCCCCGGCTCCGTGGTCAGCCTCCACTTCGAGCACCCCGGAACCATCGAGGCGTTGCCCACGATCCTCGACGGACTGGCGCAACGCGGCCTCCAACCCGTCACCGCCGCCGCGCTCCTCGCCCCGGCCTGAGCACCCCGGGGCGGGGCGGCAGGCGGGCCGGGTCGCCGCTACCGGGTCGTGGCTGTCGCACCCATGAGCGACAATGACGGCGATGACCCAGCTCCTGCTCGGCCCTCCGGGCACCATCGACGGTTTCCACCCCGCCGTCGCCGAGTGGTTCCGCCGCCGTTTCCCCGATGGGCCCACGACGCCACAAGCCGACGGCTGGCCCCACATCGCTGCCGGCCACGACACGTTGGTCGCCGCCCCGACCGGTTCGGGCAAGACGCTCGCCGGTTTCCTCGTGTGCATCGACCGGCTCTACCGCGCGCACGAAGCCGGCCAGGAGATCAACCGAACGACGCGCGTCGTCTACGTCTCACCGCTGAAGGCACTCGCGGTCGACATCGCCGAGAACCTCCAAGCGCCGCTCGCCGAGATCGCGGCGATCGGCGACGAGCTCGGCCTTGACCCCCCCGACATCCGCGTCGGAGTCCGCACCGGCGACACGACCTCATCGCAGCGCGCCACAATGCTGCGCAATCCCCCGGCATTCGTCGTCACCACCCCCGAGTCGCTCTACCTCCTCGTCACCAGCGCCAAGGGCCGCGACATGCTGCGCACCGTCGAGACGGTGATCGTCGACGAGATCCACGCCGTCGCGCGCGACAAGCGCGGCTCGCACCTCACGCTCACACTCGAACGCCTCGAATCGCTGTGCGAGCAACGGCCGGCGCGCATCGGCCTCTCTGCGACGCAACGTCCGATCGAGACGGTCGCCCGCCTGCTGGTCGGCGACCGCACGTTGCCCGCGATCGTCGACGCCGGGCATCAGCGCGACCTCGACCTCGCCCTCGAGCTGCCGGATGGCGAGCTCGAGGCGGTCACCTCGGCAGAGCAGATGTCCGATGTGCTCGAGCGGATCTCGGCGCTCGTCACCGAGCACCGCACCACGCTCGTGTTCGTCAACACGCGCCGGATGGCCGAGCGCCTCGCGCACCAGCTCGGGATGCGTCTGGGCGACGACGTGGTCGCCGCCCACCACGGCAGCCTCTCGAAGGATCGCCGTCACCGCGTCGAGACCCGCTTGCGTGCGGGCGAGCTCAAGGCGCTTGTCGCCACCGCGTCGCTCGAGCTGGGCATCGACATCGGTCCGGTCGAGCTGGTGTGCCAGATCGGATCACCCCGCAGCATCGCCACATTCCTCCAGCGCGTCGGGCGCTCGAACCACAGCCGCGCCGGCACACCGAAGGGGCGCCTCTACCCGCTGACGCGCGACGAGCTCATCGAGTGCACTGCCCTGTTGGGGGCAGTGCGAGCCGGCCGTCTCGACGCGATCGTCCCGGCCCGTCTCCCGCTCGACATCCTCGCCCAGCACATCGTCGCCGAGCTCGGAGCCGACGAGTGGCGTGCCGACGATCTGTTCGCGCTCGTGCGGCGCGCCGCGCCCTACATCGACCTCACGCGTGCACAGTTCGACGAGGTCGTCGAGCTCGTCTCCGAGGGGATCCAGACGGGGCGAGGGCGGCGCGGTGCGTACGTGCATCACGACGCGGTCAACGGCGAGCTCCGGGGGCGCAAGGGTGCGCGGCTCGCGGCACTCACGTCCGGAGGCTCAATCCCCGAGACCGGCGACTACCGCGTCGTCATGGAGCCCGACGACACGTTCGTCGGCACCGTGAACGAAGACTGGGCCGTCGAGTCCATGGCCGGCGACATCTTCCTCCTCGGCACCCACTCGTGGCAGATCCGCAAGGTCGAGCCCGGTGTCGTGCGCGTGCGCGACGCGGGCGGGGCGTCGCCCACGGTGCCGTTCTGGATGGGCGAGGCGCCGGCGCGCACCGCAGAGCTCTCCGCCGAGGTGTCCGAGCTCCGCACCCGCATCGACGAGCTGCTCGCCGCCGGCGATCCCGACGGAGCGCGTGCGTGGGTCGTGCGCGCGACCGGCATCGACGAGGTCGCCGCCACCATGATCGTCGACTACGTGGCCGCCGGACGCGCGGCCCTCGGCGCGACGCCCACACAGCAGCGCCTGGTGCTCGAGCGGTTCTTCGACGACACCGGCGGCATGCAGCTGGTGCTCCACTCCCCCTACGGCGGTCGAATCAACCGTTCGCTCGGCCTTGCGCTGCGCAAGAAGTTCTGTCGCACCTTCAACTTCGAGCTGCAAGCCGCGGCCAACGACGACGCCGTCGTGCTCTCGCTCGGACCCCATCACAGCTTCCCGCTCGAGGAGGTCCCGCGCTACATCTCGAGCCGCAACATCGAGGAGACGCTGCGCCAGGCGATCCTCGACTCCCCCATGTTCCTGTCGCGCTGGCGCTGGAACCTCAACCGCTCACTGATGGTGTTGCGGTTCCGAGGCGGACGTCGCAACCCACCGCCGATCCAGCGCATGGAAGCCGACGACCTCATGGCCGCGGTGTTCCCGCAGGCTGCTGCGTGCCAAGAGAACATCACCGGCCCGATCGAGATCCCCGACCACGTGCTCGTCCGCCAGACGATCGCCGACACGCTCAACGAGGCACTCGACATCGACGGCGTGCGCGACCTGCTCGCCCGGATGGAAACCGGTGACGTCGAGGTGCACTGCTGCGACACCACCGAGGCATCCGTGCTCTCGCACGAGATCCTCACGGCCCGCCCGTACGCGTTCCTCGACGACGAGGAGCTCCAGAATCGCCGCACCAACGCGGTCACGCTGCGACGCGGCCTCGCCGTCGACCTCGCGTCGATCGGTGCCCTCGACCCTGCCGCGATCCAGCGCGTCCACGCCGAGATCACCCCCGAGCCGTCCACCCCCGACGACCTCCACGACCTGCTCGCCTCTCTGGTGGTGGCCCGGGCCCGCGACGACTGGCGCGACGTGTGGACCCAGCTCGTCGAGCGCGGGCGCGGTCGCGTCCTGACCGCCGGCGACATCGAGCTCTGGTGCACGACCGAGGTCCACGACGACGCGGTGCGCGCGCTCGGTGGCGGCGCCGACGACGACGCCGTCACCGCCGTCGTCCGCGGTCACCTGGAGATCGCCGGCATCACCACCTGCGACGCGCTCGCAGACACGACCACGCTGCCCCACCCTCGGGTCGCGACCGCCTTGGCCGTCCTCGAGCACGAGGGCCTGGCCCTGCAGGGCCGGTACTCACCCGACAGCGACGACACCGACCAAGGCATGGAGTGGGTCGCGCGCCGCCTCCTGGCCCGCATGCACTCGTACTCGCGGCGCACTCGCCGCCAGGGAGTCGCACCGGCCACGGCGCAGGACTTCATGCGATTCCTGTTGCGTTGGCAGCACGTGGCACCCGGTACGCAGCTCGGCGGTGAGGCGGGTCTCGTCGCGGTGATCGATCAGCTCCAGGGCTACGAGAGCGCCGCCGTGGCGTGGGAGCCCGAGCTGCTCGGGCGTCGCGTCCGCGGCTATCAGCCCGCGTGGCTCGATCGCCTCGGGCACGACGGGCAGGTGAGCTGGCTCCGCCTCACGCCACGCGCCCGCGACGACGCGAACGCTCCCGCGGGCGCACCGTCGAAGGCCACACCGATCTCCGTGGTGTTCCGCGACGACCTCGCATGGCTCCTCGCCGCGGCTCGAGCGGGGAGCGAGACCGTCGAGCCGGCCATCGGCGCCACCGCCGAGGTGCTCGAGGTGCTGCGCGAGCGCGGCGCCTGCTTCGCGACCGAGCTCGGGGAGGCAACCCATCGCCTCCCCGACGACATCGAGCGAGCGCTGTGGGACGGCGTCGCGCGTGGGCTCGTCACGTCCGACGGGTTCGCCGCGATCCGAGCCCGCGTCAGCGGCGGTCCTCGGGGCGTCGAGCACCGCAGGCTCTCGAGGCTGATGCGCGGCACTCGGGTCGGTGGTGGTGCCGCGGCCGGCCGCTGGTCGCTCGTCCCCAGCGGTGGCAACGACTCCAGCACTGGCGAGGCCGCGGGCACAGATCGCGACGAGCTCGCCGAGGCGGTGGCCGAGCTCCTGCTCAACCGCTGGGGAGTCGTGTTCCGCGACCTCGCGGTGCATGACTCGATCCGCTTCCCGTGGCGCGACATCCAGTGGGCACTGCGCCGCCTCGAGGACCGCGGGCTCGTGCGCGGCGGGCGCTTCGTCACCGGGTTCAGCGGCGAGCAGTACGCCCTCCCCGCCGCGATCGAGCAGCTCGCGCGAGTACGCAAGCAGCCCCGGACCGGCGAGCGAGTCGTGGTGAACGCGACCGATCCTCTCAACCTGATCGGCGTCATCGTGCCCGGCGCGAACGTCGCGTCGATCCGCACTCGCGAAGTCGTCTACCTCGATGGTGCGGTCGACGGCGTCGCCGCGGGCGAGACCGCATCACCGTCGGACGAAGCGTTCGGCTAGGGAGGCCGGAACGCATGCGGTGGACCGTGCACGGCGAACGCCCCATCTACGAGAGCGAGTGGATCACGCTCGTGCTCACCGATGTCGAGATCCCCGGCGGCGAGCGGTTCGAGCACCACGTGGTGCGAATGCCGCACCAGGCCGCGGGTGCAGTCGTCTACGACCCCGAGCGGGGACTCCTCCTCCTGTGGCGCCATCGCTTCGTCACCGACACCTGGGGCTGGGAGATCCCGGCGGGGCACATCGACGCCGGAGAGGCACCCGAGGAGGCGGCGGCCCGCGAGACACTCGAGGAGACCGGGTGGCGCCCCGGCGCACTGACACCCCTCGTGCGCTACCACCCGCACAACGGGCTCAGCGACCAGGAGTTCCACCTCTTCCTCGCCGACGGCGCGACCCACGTCGGCGACCCGACCGACACGGGCGAGGCAGAGCGCGTCGAGTGGGTACCCATCGACCGGGTTCGGCGCCTCGCGAGCACCGAAGAGATCCTCGACGGCCTGTCGCTGACCGCGATCCTCTACGCGCTCGCGTTCAACGCACTCGACTGATGGAGCCGGCTTAGTCCTTGTGGATGGTGGCGCGCTCAGCCCGCTTGGCATTCTTCGCGGCGCGCTTCTCCTTCAGGGTCTTGCCGACCTTCTTGTTCTTACCCGACTTCTGGATCTTCTCTGCCATGGCCGAATCCTACGTGCGCGATCGTAGACAGGTGGTGCATTCCCGGCGATCCTTTGCGCCGACACGACCTCACGCCGGGTCCGAGCGTCGTCCGGACCCGTGCGCCGCGGAGCCGGCTGCCGAGACGACGAGCACGGATCAGCCTTCCGGGGCGACGGCCACCGTCGTGCTGATGGCATCATCAAGCTGTTGACCCGCGATCGCGAGAGCGTTCAACGCGTTGACCTTCGCGTTGTACTCGTCGACCAACCCGTTGTACCGATCGGCGAGAGCGTGTGCACGGTTCACCGCCGCATTCTGGGTGCCGACGAGACGATTCGACTCCTCGATGCGACCCTGGCTGCGGAGTGACTCGATCTGGCCCGCGAGCTGATCGGCCTCCCCGCCCGCGGCGTCGAGCTGACCCGACAGGCCTTGCAGCTGCGCCTCGAGGCTGTCGACCTCGCTCTTGAGCTGTTCGTACTGCGCCCGGAGGGCGTCGAAGACGCTCTGGTACCCGTTGAAGGCTTCGACGATCCGCGTGCGGTCGCGGAAGTACCGTCGGTAGTACCGCTCGAGCGGACGACTCAGCGTGGTCGCTTCAGTTCCGAGCAAGGAGTGCAGCTCGTTGCGGCGCTCACCCGGCTCGAGCTTGTCGTACTCGGTGACCAGATCGCGAAGCCGCTGGTCGGTCGACGACGTGAACGCCTCGTCGACCAGCCGGTCGATCCTTCGTCGCTCCGCCGGGTCCAGCCGCGCGTAGGCCGCGTGCAGCATCTCGTGCGCCGCGGTGACCGACATGATCTGGGCGAGGTCGGGCCGGTCGACCCGGAGCAGGAAGATCCGGTCGCCCCCCTGGCATCCAAGCACGAAGGTGTCCTGGGCGTCCGGTATCGGGCAGTCCTTCGCGAACCGACCCTTGTCGTCGATGCGCGGCGCGTTCGCCGCAAAGATCGCCCGAGCCTCGCGGGTCATCGTGAGCTGTTCGGCGAAGCCGATCACCTCTTCGCTCCGAGCCTGGTCGATCGACCGGACGAGCCGAGTCGCCGCCGCACGCGACAGCGTCCCGGGCTTCGCGCCGTACGTGAGCGTCAGCTCGCTCCCGCCGTTGATCGGCTCGTTCGCCGTGGAGAGGGTCCCGGGCACGATCTCACCGTCCACCACAACCGCGAGCCCCGTCGTCGACGGATCGGCGGCAAACGCGGTAGCGCCACGGTCAGTCAGCTTCATCCCCACCGTGTAGGTGGGCGTCGCCTTCCTGGAGACGCGGGTCTCGCTGACTCGTACGGAAGCGACGTCGCTCCCCGTCAGACGCGACGGGCCCAAGAGGTAGCGGCGCGCCCGCTGCGTGCTCGGGTGGACGGAGTTGACGACGCACGCGCTCGGGATGTCGTCGGGGCGGTCGGTGCTCGGAACCGCTCCGACCTTCGTCACCTGGGCCAGGTCGCACGACGCCATCGCCGCGGCCGCGACCCGTGCCGCGGGAGGCCGCAACCGGTGCTTCGGCTCGGGCGCGACCTCGCCGAGGATCGGGCGCACCCGCAGGGCGTGCGCCTCCCCGGAGAGGAACCCGTCGGGGATGTCGGTCGCGGCGCCCGATACCGGCGCGGGGATCACCCATGTCAGCGCGACCGTCAGGATCAGCACAAGACCCGTGCGTCGAACCGCCGCCCACCTCCACGATCGTGGCGAGAGCATCGATGGCTCCGCAGTCATCGGTAGCGTTCGATCGCCGTCGTGGCCGCGCCGACGTAGCCACCACCGAACTTGATCGCGTGCACCACGAGCGGCGCGATCTGATGCAGAGCGACTCGGTCGGCCCATCCCTCGGCCAATGGGCTCTGCTCGGCGTAGGCGGTGAAGCACGCATCGCCGAAGCCGCCGAAGAGCCGCATCATCGCGAGGTCGAACTCACGGTGACCACCGTGCGCGGCCGGATCGACGAGCCAGCTCCGCCCGTTCCTGTCGACGAGCCGGTTCCCTCCCCACAGGTCCCCGTGCAGGCGCGCCGCTGGTTCCGGCGGACCACCCACGGTGTCGAGCCGCTGAGCGACCCGTTCGAGGTCCGCGATCACGCTCGCCGGGAGCGCACCCGACTCCCCCGCGAGACGTGCGAGGGGGAGCAATCGCTGGGTCGCGTAGAACTCGGACCACGCCCCGCACGGCTCGTTCGGGAGACCCCGACTCCCGGTCGAGCGACGGTCCTCACGTCCGAAGCACGGCGCACCCGTCGCGTGCAGCGCGCCCAGCGCCCGCCCGAGGTCGGCTTCGGTCGATGGCGCCGCGCCACCTTCGTCGATCCACTCGAGCACCAGGTGGTTGGGCACGTCTGCTTCCGGATCACCGTCGGAGACTGCCAGCACCCCGGGGATGCCGATGACCATCGGAGCTCGGAGCCATGCCAGCCCGGCCGCCTCTGTCGAGAAGAAGCAGGCCGGCGCCGACCGGTGCGTCTTGGCGAACACTCTGCGCCCGTCGTCGAGCTGGACGCGGTACGCCTCGGCGACGTCACCACCGCGCAGGGACTGCATGGACGCGATGCGGACATCGAGCGCTCGCTCGAGCGCCACCGCGAGGTCCATGCGGGCTGCGTCAGGAAGCGAGGATCTTGGCCTTCTCCGCCGCGAACTCTTCCTCCGAGAGGATCCCCTGATCCTTCAGGTCGGCGAGCTCCTTGAGGTGCGCGACCTTGTCGTCCGTCGCGTCACCGGCAGGCGCCTCTTCGGGCGCCGGGGCCGGCGCGGCCTGGTCCTGCTCGGCATACCTCCCCTGCTGGCGACGCGACACACGGCCCGAGACCGCAGTGGCTGTGCCCGCTACCACTGCCGTGCGTGCCATCGTGCGCACCACGGGACGTCCACGTCGAAGAGGCATTGTCAGCTCCGTTCCGGTGTCAGGCCGCGGATTCAGCGGCGTCGAGGGCGTCGATCAGGTCTTCGAGCGGGACGCGGCCGTGCGCGACGAGTTGACCACCCGAGCCGCGCACCGCGGCAGCGAAGGGCGCAGCCCACCGGTTCTCGTACACCAGCAGCGCCGCGGAGCTCCCGGGCGCCATGACCTCGGCGGCGCTCGCGGCGTCCTCGTGCGCGAGCAAGCCGGACGCGGCACCTTCGAACACGACCAGCTCCGGGACGTTGCCCGTCATCTCGTCGAGGTTGAAGCCCTCGAAGTACCCGTCCTCACCCTTGACGACGAAGAGAAGATCCAGCACTCGGATGGTTCCTCGGTCGACGAGATCGACGAGCGCAGGGAGCACCTCGCCGTTGAACTGGCTGCCCGGGAACTCGATGAGCAGATAGTCGATCGGACCCATGTGATCGAGGACGTCGTCGCCCATTGGGATTCCTCACCTTCTGGCTTCGCATCCGAAGCTCGGGCTCGCAGCGTAGCGCCGCCGCTCCACCGCCTTCACACCCGCAACGATGCGTCGAGACGCTTCACCCGCAGACGACCTCTCGGCTCGGGGTGCGTGAGCAGCCTTCGCCCGTCGGCGCTCCGGACGCGGTGATCAGCTCGGTGCGGCGTCGGGCTGCCGGCTGTCACCCAGGGCGTTGAGACCCTCCGGGATCGCGGCGAGCCCGACGAGCGCGGCAGCGATCGGGTCGGCCCACCAGGCGCCGAAGGCGACGTTCGCGACGAGTGCCAGCAGGACGCCCGTGGCGAGCATGCCGTCGAGGAACGTGATGCGGGCCTCGTGCTCCAGCGGGTGGTTCTCGAGCGAGGTGCCGAGGAGCCGCTTGCGCCACGACAGCGTGAACATCACGACCGCGGTCACGGCCAGGTACCCGATCCCCAGCGGCGACTGGTCCGCCTCGCGGCCCGACACGAGCCCCTCCACCGCGGCCACGATGAGGATCGCGGCGAGTCCGAAGAACGCAAGGGCGACGAGCCCCATCGCTCGCCTGGTCTTCGCGCCCTCACCATCGCCCCTCAGATGCCACAGCACGACGGTCGACGCGAAGATCTCGATCAGCGAGTCGAGCCCGAACGCGACGAGCGCCAACGATCCCGATGCGATGCCGAGGCCGATGGTGACGAAGACCTCGAACGAGTTCCAGCCGACTGTCAGGTACTCGAGGCGCAGCGCCTGACGCAGGGCGCCCGATCGTTGGGGACGTTCCACATCGCCAACCTACGCGCGCTCGGGCGACCTTCTCGTTCTGCAGAGCGTCGCGGAGGATTGTGATTGCGGGTAGCGTGCGGCTCGGGACCAGCCGTCTGGGTCATGAACGCAGATGGCTCGAAACCGAGAATGATCGCTCGTAGCGGGGACGACGCCCCCTCGCCGTCGTGGTCGGCCGATGGTACGAAGCTCGCCTTCGTCGGCGTCAAGCACGGGAGCAGCGAGATCTTCGTCACCGATGCCCGGGGCAATCACACGAAGCGGCTCACCAAGACCGACGTCAACGAGAGCGCACCGACCTGGTCGCCCGACGGGGCCCAGATCCTGTTCGCCACCAACCTGTGGGGGCCGAAAACCCATCCGGGTGCCCTGACCTGGGGCTTCGCGCTCGACGGATCGGCGTGGTCTGAGCCCTGCGAGGATCGGCGGGTGGCCCGCTTCTACCGCGTTGTCCGCCTCGTGATCGACCTGTTGGTGCTGCGGGGGCGTCGGGATCGTTCCAAAGATGCCGAGATCCTCGTCCTGCGCCATCAACTCGCGGTCCTGCACCGTCAGGTGCCACGGCCCCGCTTCGAACCGGCCGACCGTGCGATGCTCACCGCGCTCGCCCGCGTGTTCGGCCGTGATCGCTGACGATCTTCCTCGTGAAACCCGAAACCATCCTGGCCTGGCATCGACGTCTCGTCGCGAACCACTGGACCTACCCGCATCGGCCCGGCCGGCCATCCACCGTGCTCGAAACCCGCCAGGCGATGATCCGCCTCGCGGGCGAGAACCCGACCTGGGCGGGACTCAGAGTCCTGGACAGGATTCTTGCGCGCCCAAGTCGCCGGGATCGTCGCGTGTGACTTCTTCACCGTCGACACCGTCTCGTCGCGTCGCAACTACCTGTTGTTCTTCATCGAGCTCGACACCCGCCGGGTGCACCTCGCCGGGATCACCGAGAACCCGACCGGCGTCTGGAGCACCCAAGCAGCCCGGAACCTCATCACGGGCTCCGACCGGACGATCCGGTTCTTGATCCGCGACGGTGCGGGCCAGTTCGTCGCCGGCTTCGATGAGATCTTCCGCAGCGGCGGGACGACGATCATCCGCACGCCACCGCGCACCCCCGTCGCGAACGCGTACGCGGAACGCTGGGTCGGCACCGTTCGCCGGGAGTTGCTCACCCGCACCTTGATCTGGAACCACTGCCAACTCGAACAGCTCCTACGCGAATACGTCGAGCACTACAACACACGTCGACCCACCGATCACTCGGCCGACGCGCTCCCGGCGACTACGGCGTCGCGGAGTATCTGCCCGGACAGCCGATCCGACGACACCGGACCTGTGGCGGACTCATCAACGAATACCGCCAAGCGGCCTGACCCACCCCGAGACCGGCCAACACAACGCGAACACGCCAACTTCGACGCGCCCCCTCCCCGTACCAGACTTCCCGACGCCAACCCCGAGAGGTTCACCGCGCCCCCTGAAGGCGTTTCCGGCACGACCAGGGTCGAATCGTCGAAGATCACCCCGTCGCGCTCGACCGAGCGCGACACCCCACTCGCTGGAAGTGCCTCCCGGGCTGGCGACGACGACGGCTTCGAACGCCCTCGTCGTCCCAACCCGGGGAGGCTCTTCCTCGGAGACGCGCCCCGCGTCGGCGATCTGTCGGTGGATCGGGGCTTAGTTCGGGGGCAGTACGCCAGCTTCCCCGAGCAGGTCCTGGGCGCGGAAGACCCCGCCGTCGGGCGTCCAGCTCCTTCGGTAGTAGGACCTGACGTCGCCAGCGAGCAGCCCGCCCATCACTTCAGCCACGATGCGGCTGCCGACGGGGCCCAGCTTCAAGCCGCCTTCGACCAACTTCGACTCCGCCAGGATGTAGAGCCACAGCGGCGCCTCGGGAACGGTGGCTCCAGTCGCTTTGTAGGAGGCGTCTGTGGTGAGCGCCGAGAGGCGCGGGATCGCCGCTGGCGCTGCGATCTCAGCATTCGTATAGACGTGGATGCTGGGGTCGTCGAGTTGCAGACGCGCCGCGACGGCCTGGCCACTCGGAAGCCCGTACTTGGCTGCCCGCTGGAGGTTGCGCTTCGCCAGGATTACAGACCCTTCGGGTTCCGCCCCTGGGATCGGCAGCCCGAAGAGGCCGCTCGACAGCAGCGTGTCGATCTTGCGGCTGATGTTTGCCGCCACCTGGCCGGTGAGCGGCTGACCGGTCGGGGCCTGGCCGTCGACGGGGAGGAAGTTGGGCCAGAAGATCTGGTGATCGGTCGCGATCTGCCGTCCGCCGTGGAGGTCCTGAATGGAGTTGTTGAAGACCTGAAGCTTCGGCCCGTTGACGGTCATGATGTAGGCCTTGCGCACCAGGGAGTGGCCGAAGCGATACGCCGCCACCGCGAACTCCACTGGCATCACACCCTTGAACGCCTGCTGCGGGTCGTAGTACTTGGTGTGGATGCTGCCGTCGGAGCGGAACACGTCGGCGTAGACGCCGGCGTCGAGCACCTCGGGCAGGAACTCGTGGACGACGATCCACTGGTACTGCCACCTCAGCAGCTCGCGGGCGTGCTGGAAGTTGTAGCCCTGATCGATCAGAGCGTTGTGGGCGCGCAGGAACGCGACATGGATCTGCGCGATCACCTGGTTCTCGTCGTTGCGTCCCTCGTTGATGATCGCGGGACAGGGTTCATTGGTGGAAGCGGTGCTTGGATCTGCCAAGACACAGGAGCGCGGTAGGTCGCGGCCATTGACCTTGAAGTGCAGCTGGTCTGCCTCGTACAGCTCGGGATTGACCTCCGGGCCTCCGCCGTACACGCTGTCGAGGTTGAAGCGCGGGTCGCGGCTGTTGGGGATCGTGTTCGGGTCCACGAACGTCGTCGGCAGCGGCAGCTTGTCCAGCGTCAGGTCGTGATCGATGAACTGCCCGAAGTAGGTGAAGAACGACGGCACGTCTTTTGAAGGATCCCCGACCACAGAATTGTCGTCGCCAGCAGTGGCTGGCAGTGGCGTTAGCGTCGCACTGACGTTCTGATCGAACAGCGGCCCCATGGGCGAGCCTGCTGGTAGCACTTGCGTCTGCGAGGTGCATTGCGTAGACGCCGGAGTTTGGCCGCACGTGAGCGCGGTCAGCGCGGCGTCGCTGGGCGCGTCGTACTGGGGGAGGTCGGGGAACATCCGCCCGAACATCGGTGGTTGCCCGGGGGGGCTGTCGTTGGGGCTTCCAGCCGCCGCGTCCAGGAACACGGGCGACAGAGCCAACGGGACAGCTATGAGGGCCACGAGTAGCCGGTGGAGTGAAGGCCGCGAAGCATGCCGTGGCCTCTTGACCTGAGTAGATCTTGCGTTGCGGGAATGCATGGTCTCTCCTTCGAAGGGGGGCTGCTGTTGGGAGGCACACAGCGATGCGGGCTACTACCTCATGCCGATCGCGCCATGGCCGCTAGAGCGTGGCGGGTGCAGGTTCCGTGCAACCGCCAAGTGCATGGAGAAAACGCCTAGAGTGCTTGCGCGACCACTATCGGTGCAATTTGGCATGTCTCGATCCGCGTGTCAACCTGCGGGTGCCGAGAATCCATCGGTGCTGGTCAGAGGCTTGTGCTCGTCGGGATTCGCAATGATTGGCCACCCGACAGCCGAACCGGGAACACCGATGAGTTCTCGGCACCCACACGCTCGATCCTCTCCGCATAGCTCGAGCTCTTGTACCCGTTTGAGCCCTCGGGCCGAGAATTCGGACTCTTCCGGCCGCTGAGGACGCGCCGTCGATCGCCCAGCCGACGGGGGGTCTGCCCTGGGTTTGGTTGACGGTGGTTGTGAGTGTTCATGCTGCCAGCTCCTCCTGGCTGGCGAAGGCGAGTTCGTACTCGGCTGGGGTGAGCTTGCCGAGGGCGCGTTGGCGGCGTCGGTGGGAGAAGCGCGGACGGCCCCGTAACAGTCTCCGCGCCATGGTGTCCCCGGAGGCATGGCGCTCGACGACCTCACGCCGACCGAGTTGCTCGCCCTGGTGATCGAGGTAGTCGCGGGCGGGTTGCGGTGCTCCGAGAACACGGTCCGTCCAACGGTGCGCGCGATGGACGCGCGATGGGGCGCACCGGACAGACTGCCCGGGAGCGTGCCCAGGCCCGTCTGACCTGCACCTTTACTGGTGGGCGATGCGGGTTTCGAACCCACGACCTCTGCCGTGTGAAGGCGAACCACCCAACCCGCTGACCAGCACCTTCGCGTGAATGCCCAGGTCACCGGTACGAAGTGCACCTCATGAGTGACCCTGAGTGACCATGAATGACCGTTCGCTAGGGCACGCGGAGGGCACGCCAGCTGATCAGCTCGCCGGGTGGTCTCGGTCCTGCTCGACCAGCCGGGGTCGCGGAACTAGCCGGTGAAGCGGATCACGACCTCGACCGGTGCGGGTGGGAGCTGCACTTCGACTGCCCCGATGTCGCACTTCCCGCCGGTCTGCTCGGGACGCACCAGGTGACGTTGGTCGGCGACCACCGGGGACCCGGCCACCGTGTTGCCGTCGTCGCAGTTGGCGTTCGGGATCGCGTCGATCAACGGGCTCCCCGCCAGAGGCAGATGGGTAGCGGTCGGGCCGGCATTGTCGCGAAGCTCATCGAGCCCTGGATCGCCCGCACTCTGCTTGTCCGTCGGTGTCGTGAACCCGCACGAGGAGTCGTCGGAGAAGTTGAAGCCCTCCGAAATCGTGGACTTGACGTTGGCGCAGTTCGGCCCCCCCTGTGGGAGCGCTACGACCGAGCCGAAGCTTGTCAGCGTGCCGACGTCACGCAGCTCGAGGTTGGCGCCGCCTCCTGCCTCGATGCCGCGATAGGTGTTGCCGAGGACCGTGGAGAAGACGAGCTTCACCGGACCCACCGAGTCGATACCGCCGCTGCCGCCGACGGCC
>JALHSW010000091.1 GCA_022865365.1 Acidimicrobiia bacterium
GCTGGCGGGCAAGCGCGACGTCGTCCCCGGTCACGACAACCAGATGAAGCTCCGCGCCGACACGCCGGGCACCTACCTCGGTCAGTGCGCGGAGTTCTGCGGTCTGTCGCACGCCAACATGCGCTTCCGCGTCATCGCAGAGTCGCCCGCCGACTACGAGGCGTGGCTCGCAGGCCAGCAGGAGGGTCCGGCCGTCGCGTTGGCCGACGCCGGAGATGCAGAGGAGCTGTTCACCCAGAAGTACCAGTGCACCAACTGCCACACCACCGAGGACTCCAGCACGAGTGTGTACGGCCCGAACCTCACGCACCTTGCGAGCCGCACCACGTTCGCGAGCGGCTACTACGAGCTCACGAAGCTCAAGCTGGTCGAGTGGATCCTCAACGCACCTTCCCTCATCCCAATGCAGTCCGAGGACTGTCGCCTGCCACCACCGGCGACGTGCGTCGGGATGCCGTCGTTCACCGAGAACACGCCCGAGGGGTACCCGGTCATGACGCGCGCCGAGGCCGAGACTCTGGCCGGCTACCTCTTGGAGCTGAAGTGAGATCCGAAGCGATGCCCGAAGCGATGCCCGAAGCGGGGATGGAGCGCTCCAGATGACCACGGTCGCGGATGCGGTAGCGGTCGTCGACCACCAGCCGAGTGTTGTCCTGCGTCGGCCCAAGTCGACGACGGGTGTGTGGAGCTGGTTCACGACGGTCGACCACAAGAAGATCGGGATCATGTACGGCGCCGCCGCCCTGATCTTCTTCCTGGTCGGTGGTATCGAGGCGCTGCTGATCCGCCTCCAGCTCTTCCAGGCGAACGGGTCGGTGCTCACTGCGTCGCAGTACAACGAGCTGTTCACGATGCACGGCACCACCATGGTGTTCCTCGTCGGTATGCCGATGGCGGTCGGCTTCGGGAACTACTTCGTTCCGCTCATGATCGGTGCGCGTGACGTCGCGTTCCCCCGGATCAACGCGTTCGGGTTCTGGGTCGTCTGCGCGGGCGCGATCTTCCTGTACTCGAGCTTCATCCCCGGCGTGAACGGCGTACCGAATGGTGGGTGGTTCGGCTACACGCCGCTCACCAGCACGCCGATCGATGCGGGCTTCCTGCCCGGGCACGGCCCCGATTTCTGGTCCGTCGGCATCATCATGCTCGGCATCGGCTCGACCACGGCGGCCATCAACTTCATCGTCACGATCCTGAACATGCGCGCGCCGGGCATGACCCTCATGCGCATGCCGGTCTTCGTCTGGATGATGCTGGTCGTCGCGTTCCTCACCGTGTTCGCGATGCCGATCATCACGGTCGCGCTGATCATGGTGTACACGGATCGAAATTTCAGCACGTTGTTCTTCGCTCCGGCCGCCGGCGGTGATCCGCTGCTGTATCAGCACCTGTTCTGGCTCTTCGGTCATCCCGAGGTGTACATCCTGATCCTGCCCGGCATGGGCATCGTCTCGGAGACGCTCCCGGTGTTCGCGCGGAAGCCCTTGTTCGTCTACGCGGTCGTGGTGTTCTCGGGCATCGCGATCGGATTCCTCGGTTGGGGCGTGTGGGCCCATCACATGTTCTCGACCGGCCTCGGGCCCGTCGCGGTCTCCGCCTTCGGGCTCTCGACGATGCTGATCGCGATCCCGACCGGGGTGAAGATCTTCAACTGGCTCGGGACGGTGTGGAAGGGCGCAGTCCGACTCACCACCTCGATGCTCTTCTCGCTGGGCTTCATCGCGATGTTCACCATCGGTGGCCTCTCGGGAGTGCTCCACTCGATCGTCCCGTCCGACACCCAGCAGACCGACACGTACTTCGTCGTCGCGCACTTCCACTACGTGCTGTTCGGCGGTCTGATGCTCGCGGTGTTCGGCGGGATGTATTACTGGATGCCGAAGATCTTCGGCCGGATGCTGAACGAACGGCTCGGCAAGATCAACTTCTGGACGATGCTCATCGGGTTCAACGTCACGTTCTTCCCGATGCACCTCCTCGGCCTCTACGGCATGCC
>JALHSW010000092.1 GCA_022865365.1 Acidimicrobiia bacterium
AAGCGGTAGGCGACGTCGATCTGCACGAGGGTCTGCTGGAGGTCGAGGATGTAGATCCCGTTGCGCTCCCCGAAGATGAATCGCTTCATCTTGGGGTTCCAACGGCGCGGCTGGTGGCCGAAGTGCACACCGGCCTCCAGCAGCTGCTTCATCGTGACGACAGCCACAAGTTCTCCCTCAGGGTGTACTTCCGCCCGCCGTGCGTGGCTGGGTTGCGGCCACGACCCTGGAGTTGCCCCCGTCTGCGGGGGCGTGCGGGCGTGTGAGATCCCGAGCCCAATTGTGGAGACCGGACTCGAGTCGGAAACCACTCTAGCGGGCGGCTGTCGCGACTCCCTCGGCCGGAGCCGAGCTATCTCCCCGTGATCGGCGAGCGTGCTCAGGAGGACGCCGAGAGCATCCAGACCTCCCCCTCGCCCCGGCTCCGTCCGCCGAGGAGGTAGAGGCGCCGACCGGCCGCCGCGGAGCCCTCGAAGGTCACCGCAGTCTGGACCGCCCCCGGCGCGTCGTTCCGGACTCGCGTGCCGTCGGCCGCAGTGACGGCGACGAGCCCGGTGCCGTACGTCGGCATCGCGATCACGTCGCCGACGAGCGTAGGAGCCGCCGCGTACTGCTTGCGCCGAGTCCGCCGGCGCCAACGGAGCGATCCGGTCTCGAGATCGAGCGCGGTCAACGTGCCCGGGACGTTGACCACCGCGGCGATGTCGTGGTCAGCAGCCACGCGGAGGTGGGGCAAGAACGGGCCGTTGAGGCTGTGGGCCCACACCTGGGCACCGGTCGCGAGGTCCAATCGACGGATGCGAGCGCTCACGTGTCGGCCGCCGACCTCGAGGTTCTCGCTCACGACGACCGCGTCGCTGGTCACGGCCGGCGTGCCCGAGAAGAGCGGCGCGACCACCGACCAAACCTCTCGTCCGGAGAGGGCGTCGAACACCTGCAGGTGGGAACCGCCGATGTCGCCCCAGGCAACCACGACCCGGCTCGACCGGACCCCGACGCTCACCGGCCCTGCCCGCTCGCCAAACGCGAGCTGCGTCGACCATCGTGCGCTTCCGTCAACGCTGTCGAGCACGTCGAGGACCCCTCCGAAGGTGAGGACCGCGACGACCGACCCGTGATCGAAGTCCACATCGACGGCCACCGGGTCCTGGATCGCGGTGCTCCAGCGCACCTCTCCATGATTGCGACCGACTGCGACCACGCGTCCCGGGGTGACCGGCACAACGGCGACATCGGGACTGAGCACGACGGAATCGATGGTCTGCTCACCGTCGCCCGCGACGGTGAGCGTCCACTCCTCGCGACCTCGACGATCGAGCGCCACGATCTCCCCGTACCGACCGATCGCCACCGCGCCGCGTTCGTCGGCGGCAATCACTTGCGGATCCGATGGACCGGGCGCGACCCAGCGCCGGGCGAGCATCGGACCGGACGATGTGCGACCCGATGGCGTCCGATCCCTCGGTCCCGGCTCCGAATCGTCGGGTCGTGTCACCCGCTCGGTTGCTCCGCACGCAGCCAGCGTCACGACCGCGATCAGGGTGATACTGCGCGTGCGGAAGGTCGACGTACGAGCTGACCGGATCATGGGAGTGCTTCGGGGCCGAGGATCGAGGAAGCGGGGAGGGGTGCTGGCGAGGGCATGCCGGACGGCCGGATGCTCGAGACCAGCTCGGCCGCGGCGTGTTCGGCCACGACGTAGCTGGTGCCGACGACATCGGTGAGCGGCCCACACGATGCGACCGGGGCGCCTCCGGAGAGCTGGGCCTGGGCCGCGCTCAGTGCATCGGAGTCGCGCAGGATCCCCGAATGATCATCGAGCGGACTGAACGCGGAGCCGACCGGGACCACGATCTTCGTCGCGCCGGGCACATC
>JALHSW010000093.1 GCA_022865365.1 Acidimicrobiia bacterium
CGCAAGATCCCCCTGTGAGGATCCGCACCCCTTGAGGATCCGCACCCCATGAGGACGGTTGCCGCATTCGACTTCGACAATACGCTGTCGACGCGCGACAACGTCGTGCCGTTCCTCACCGCGGTCGCGGGGCGACGGGCACTGCTCGCGGCGCTCGTCGGGGCAACGCCGGATCTGGTCCGCGGACGCCGCAACGACGTGAAGGCGAGGCTCGTCCGTCGACTCCTGGCGGGGCGCCCGGAGGCCGACGTGCGCGCCATCGCGGAGTCCTTCGCCGCCGACGTCGCGGGCGAGCACGTCCGCCCCGACATCGTCGCTCGCGCCGAATGGCACCGCGAGCAAGGCCACGAGCGGGTCATCGTGTCGGCCTCGTTCGCGTGCTACCTGCGCCCGGTCGCCGACCACCTCGGCTTCGACGCGGCCCTCGCCACCGAGCTCGAGGTGGGAGTTGACGGTCGACTCACCGGCGAGCTCGCCGGACCGAACGTTCGCGGTGCCGAGAAGGTCCACCGCCTCGACGCTTGGATCGGTGACGCCCCCGCGACGGTGTGGGCCTACGGAGACTCGGGCGGCGATCGCGACCTGCTCGCCCGGGCCGATCACCCGGTCCGGGTGGGCCGCACGGCGCTGGACAGCACACCCGAGAGCGCCTCGGGTGCCGGAAGCATGGCACGCTAGTTCGATGTCTTCGAGCCCCGACCCGGTGGATCCCCCGCGCGACGAGGCGCGCGACGAGGAGATCGTCATCGTCGGTGCCGGCCCGGCCGGGCTCACCGCGGCGTACGAGCTCGGTCGCCGCGGCCACACGGCTGCCGTCTTCGAAGCCGACTCGGTGGTCGGAGGGATCAGCCGCACGGTCGAGCGTGACGGCTGGCGCGTCGACATCGGGGGCCACCGGTTCTTCACCAAGGTCGGCCGCGTCGAGGGCTTCTGGCACGAGATCCTCGGGCCGGAAGACTTCCTGCTCCGGCCCCGCATGAGCCGGATCTTCTACAACGGCAAGTACTTCGACTACCCCCTGAAGGCGATGAACGCGCTCCGCAACCTCGGGATCATCGAGGCGCTCCGGTGCGTGCTGTCGTACCTGTGGGTGCGGATCCACAAGCCGAAGGACCTCACGACGTTCGAAGGCTGGACCGCGTCGCGCTTCGGGTGGCGCCTGTACCGCACGTTCTTCAAGACCTACACCGAGAAGGTCTGGGGCATGCCCGCGACGGCGATGCCGGCCGACTGGGCCGCGCAGCGGATCAAGAACCTCTCGCTCGCGAGCGCGATCTGGAACGCGATCCTCCCCAAGCGCAACCAGAAGGACATCGCGAGCCTCATCGAGGAGTTCGAGTACCCGAAGTACGGGCCCGGCATGATGTGGGAACGCTGCACCGAGCTCGTCGAGCAGCAGGGCTCGACCGTCATGCTCGAGTCGACGATCACCACGATCCGCCGCGACGACACCCGGGCGGTCTCCGTGACGGTCGAGCACGGGGGCACGCCGACCGACAGACCGTGCGGCCACGTCATCTCGTCGATGCCGATCAACGAGCTGCTCAAGGTGATCGACCCTCCGGCGCCACCCGAGGTGGTGGCCGCCGCCGACGGCCTCAAGCACCGCGACTTCCTGACGGTCTCGCTCGTCGTCCCCGTCGAGTACGCCTTCCCCGACAACTGGATCTACATCCACGCTCCCGAAGTGCGGGTGGGGCGGATCCAGAACTTCGGCTCCTGGTCGCCGTATCTGGTGAAGGAAGGCCGATCGTGCCTCGGCCTCGAGTACTTCGTGAACGTCGGCGACGACCTCTGGACGATGGCCGACGAGGATCTGGTCGAGCTCGCCACGCGCGAGCTCGACGTGCTCGGGCTCGCCGACCCGGCCCGGATCGAAACCGGATACGTGGTGCGGATGCCGAAGGCGTACCCGGTCTATGACGCCACGTATCACGCGAACGTCGAGACCATCCGGACGTGGCTCGAGCGCCACACCCCGTACGTGCACCCGGTCGGACGCAACGGGATGCACAAGTACAACAACCAGGACCACTCGATGTACACGGC
>JALHSW010000094.1 GCA_022865365.1 Acidimicrobiia bacterium
AGCCGCAGCGTGACACCGGTGACCTCGTGCCCCGCCTCGAGGAGCAGGGCCGCCGCAACCGACGAGTCGACGCCTCCGCTCATGGCGACCAGCACGTTCATCGGGTCGCGGCCTGGGACCTTCGCAGGTTCCCGACCGCAGCCGGCACCAGCTCGAGCGCCGCATCGACGTCGGCATCGGTCGACGCGAACCCGAGGCTGAGCCGGATCGACGAGATCGCGTCGGTGCGCGGCACACCCATCGCCGCGAGCACGTGCGACGGTTCGGTCGCCCCCGACGAGCACGACGAGCCCGCGGCTGCGCACAGCCCGGCCTGGTCGAGCGCGACCAGGAGCATCTCGGCCTCGACCCCGGGGATGCCCACGTGGCAGCTCCCTGCGACCTTGTGGGCGTGGTCGCCGTTCTCGAACAGGCCCTCGATGGAGGCGGTGAGTCCGTCGAGGAGCCGATCCCTGAGGCGAGCAACCTGCGCCACCTCGACGGAACGACGCTCGGTCGTGATCTGCAGTGCCGTGGCCATCGCAACGGCACCCGCGACGTTCACCGTCCCGGCGCGCAGCCCGCGCTCCTGTCCGCCGCCTTCGAGGAGCGGTTGGAGCGCCACTCCGTCGCGGGCGACGAGTGCGCCGGTGCCCTTGGGCCCACCGAACTTGTGCGCCGACACCGACACGAGCCGTGCGCGCGCTGCCGCGCCGGCGACGTCGAGCCACGGCACCGCCTGCACCGCATCGGTGTGCAGCACCGCGCGAGGGGAGCGCTGCTCGACCACGTCGGCGACCTCATCCAGGGGCTGGACGGTGCCGACCTCGTTGTTCACGAGCATCACCGACACGACGACCGTGGCCTCGTCGAGGGCGTCGGCGAGCGCACCGAGATCCACGAGGCCGCCCCGCGTCGCCGGCACCCGCTGCACCCGGAACCCCTCACGCTCGAGGCGATCGCACGCGGCGAGGACGGCCTTGTGCTCGAACGCGCACGTGACGACGCCGTCGCCGAGCCCGGCGGCCCTCGCCGCACGTCCGGCGCCCTCGACCGCGAGGTTGTCGGCCTCGGTGCCGCCCGCGGTGAACACGACCTCGCCCGGCGCGGCGCCGAGCGCCCCGGCCACGACCTCGCGAGCCTCCTCGAGCGCGGTCTTCGCGGCCCGAGCAGCCCGGTGACCGCCCGACGGGTTCGCGAAGGACTCCGAGAGGAAGGGGAGCATCGCCGCCACGGCCTCGGGCCGCATGGGGGTGCTCGCGGCGTAGTCGAGGTACACGGACCCGTCGCAGTCAGCAGGTCGGGAGGTCACGAGACGAGTCTACGAGCGGGTCTTGGCGGCTCCCGAGAAGGTGCCCCGGGTCACGGAATAACTGTCATACCCCCCGGTGATACTCCTGACATGAGCACGCAGCTGCATCTCGTCGACACCAGGGGCACCCCGCCCGCCCGTCCGACTCGTCGAGCCCGGGTCACCAAGACCCCCAAGACCCGCAAGGGTCGCCGAGCCGCCCATTGGCACACCGAATGGCACCTCGACGACCGCACCCGTCAGGTCGGCCAGGAGGGAGTCGCGGCCGCCCGCCAGGCGCTCGCCCAGGCCCGCCGGCCCGAGGAGCAGCTCCCCCGGGCGAGCTGACCGATCCGCGGCCCTGGCGCCGGGCCTGGCGGGCCCAGCGTGGCGGCTGTCGTGGGTGACGGCTGTCGTGGGTGACGGCTGTCGTGGGTGACGGCTGTCGTGGGTGGCGGGTCGTCGTCGCGGTCGTCGCGGTCGTCGGGGTGGTCGCGGGCGACGGCCCGGTCAGGGTGCCGTCTGGACTTGGTCCCGCAATGTCTGGAGCTGCGGGTAGAACGAGTTGCCGGGGCACGACGTCTTGTCCACGTCGCGGTGCCCGACGATTGCGCTCGGAAAGCTGACCGGTGTACCCGGTGCCCAATTCATGCAGTTGCAGGGCGACGAGCCGGTGACAGCCGAGAATCCCGCCGCAGGGTTCACCCCGGCGAGCCTCAGTCGCCACGCCAGGAGCGAGACCAGCGAGTTCCACTCCGCCGCCGGAGGCGTGGAACCGGTGTAGTCACCGACCAGCGACACACCAGCCGAGGAGGTGTTGAACCCCCCGGCGTGGCCACCGATGATCGGGTTCGTGATGCCGCCGGCACGGCCTTCGAAGATCTGTCCGTACTGGTCGATCAGGAAGTTGTACGCGATGTCGCAGTAACCGAGCGTGTCCATGTGGTACGCCTGGATCCCGCGCAGGATCGACGGCGTGTCACCCGGGTTGTAGTTGTTGGGGCCGGCGGTGTGGTGCACCACGGCGAACTTGAGGCTGGGTGCGCTCTGCGGTCCGCCGGCGCACGAGAACCCCCGGGCGCCCCATGCGGCGCGTGAGGTGATCGGGGGCTGGGTGGGCCCGTTGCCGGGGGGCGCGGCCGCTTGTGGTGGCGGTCCGCACGCGACGAGTACCAGCGAACCGAGCGCGACCAGCGCCAGGATGCGGCGGGTTCGGTTGCGGCGCCACGGCGAGAATCCAAAGGCGAACGCGCCGAGGAGCACCGCCGCGGCGAGCAGCACGACGGCGAAGGCCCAGCGATCCGGGCCTCCGAGTACCGGCAGGATCCCGCCGGCGGCT
>JALHSW010000095.1 GCA_022865365.1 Acidimicrobiia bacterium
CGCGTCCTGGTGCTCGAGGCGCAGTCGACGCCGGGCGGCGCGGTTTGCAGCGCCGAGCTCGTCGCTCCCGGGTTCGTCGCCGACGTGTACAGCTCGTGCTACCCGCTCGGTCTCGCCTCCCCCGTGCTCCAGCGCCTCGGCCTCGAAGCCCACGGTCTGCGGTGGTCGCACGCACCGCTTTCCCTCGCGCACCCGACGCCGGACGGCTGCGTGTTCGTCGACCCATCCGACCCCGACGCGACCGCCGCGTCGGTCGACGCGTTTGCCCCCGGTGACGGCCGCGTCTGGGAGCAGCTGTTCCGCCGCTGGGAACGCGCCGGCCCTGCGGTCATGAACACGCTGCTCGCACCGTTCCCTCCCGTGCGCGCCGCCATCGGCGCCGCACGTGCGATCGGGCCCCGCGATCTCCTCGGGTTCGCGCGCATGTCGTTGTGGTCGCTCGATCGCGTCGCGCGTGAGTTCGACGGTGAAGGCGGACGGCTGCTCCTCGGCGGCAACATGGCGCACACCGACCTGTCCATGTCGGCAGCCACCGGAGCGATGTACGGATGGCTGCTCGCGTGCCTCGCACAATCCGTCGGCTTCCCGGTCGTCGAAGGCGGAGCGGGACGGCTGACCGAAGCGCTCGTCGCACGGCTCGTCGCGGCCGGCGGCGAGCTGCGCTTCGACGCGCCGATCGCACGGGTCATCGTGAGCGACGGCCGGGCCCAGGGCGTCGTCACCGTCGACGGGACGGAGGTGCGTGCGCGCAAGGCAGTGTTGGCCGACACGGCGGCGCCTTCGCTGTACCTCGACCTCGTCGGCGCAGAGCACCTCCCGCGCCGGCAGCTCCGCGCCCTTCGCCGCTTTCGGTGGGACCACGGAACGGTGAAGCTCGACTGGGCGCTCAGCGGGCCGATCCCGTGGATCGCCGAGCCCGCACGCCGCGCCGGCGTGGTGCACGTGATCGATTCGGTCGCGGCGTTGCGAACGGCAGGCGCGCAGCTCGAGCGCGGCCAGGTCCCCGCTGAGCCGTTCATGATCGTGGGCCAGACCACCACTGCCGACGCCACCCGGTCCCCCGCAGGGACAGAGGCGGCGTGGGCCTACACGCACGTCCCCCAGGAGATCCGGGGCGATGCCGGGGCCGACGCCGGTGGCGAGGTGACCGGGCGTTGGGACGATGCCGACGGCGCCCGGATGGCCGATCGCATCGAGGCCCAGATCGAGCGTCGCGCTCCCGGCTTCCGTGCGTTGGTCCAGGCGCGCCACATCCACACGCCGGCGAGTCTCGAGGCGCACGACGCGAACCTCGTCGGCGGCGCGGTGAACGGTGGCACCGCGGCGTTGCGGCAACAGCTCTGCTTCCGCCCGACCCCCACGCTGCACGGTGGTGCACGGACACCGATCGGTGACCTGTACCTCGCGTCGGCCGGCGCCCATCCCGGGGGCGGGGTGCACGGCGCGTGCGGCGCGAACGCGGCGCATGCGGCACTGCGCCGTTCCGATTGACCATCCGCGAGGTCGAAGGACCCGACCGGTAGGTTCGGGATCATGGTCAGGCAGTGTGCGCGTCCGGGGTGCAGCGCACCGGCCGTCGCAACGTTCAACTTCAACGGCCTCGAGCGCGTGGTGTGGGTCGGCCCGTTGGCCGCGGCGCGCGCCCTCTCGGCCGGCGACCTCTGCCGACGCCACGCCGACCGGCTCCGCCCGCCGCTCCACTGGGAGCTGCGGGATCTCCGGTCC
>JALHSW010000096.1 GCA_022865365.1 Acidimicrobiia bacterium
CCTGGGGGGCGGACCCGGGGGGTATGCCGCTGCGCTCTACGGGGCCGCCGCGGGGCTCCGGGTGGTCCTCGTCGAGGAGCGCCGTGTGGGTGGGACGTGTCTGCACCAGGGCTGCATCCCGGCCAAGGAGCTGCTCCAGACCGCCGAGGTGCTGCGCACCGTGCGGGGCGCGAAGGAGTTCGGGGTCGAGGCGGGTGAGCCGGTGCTCGACCTGCACGCGAGTCAGGTCCGCAAGCAGCAGGTGATCGACCGCCTCACCAAGGGTGTCGAGTCGCTGCTCAAAGGCCGCGAGGTCACCGTGCTCGCCGGCACCGGAGCGATCGTCGACGCAGCGGCGCACCGGGTGCGCGTCGACGATGGCACCGAGGTCGAGGGCGACGCGTTGATCATCGCCACGGGCTCGTACCCGAAGTCGCTGCCCGGGCTCGACTTCGACGGCACGCGCGTCCTGTCATCCGAGCACGTGCTCGCGCTCGAAGAAGTTCCACCGCGGGTCGCGATCATCGGCGCCGGGGCGATCGGTTGCGAGTTCGCGTCGATGCTCACCGACGTCGGGAGCGAGGTCACCCTCCTCGAGGCGCTGCCGCAGATCCTGCCCGGCATCGACGCCGATGCGTCCGAAGCGCTGGCGCGTGCCTTCCGCAAGCGAGGGATCTCCGCGCATGCCGGTGTGCGCGTCACGAGCATCGAAGGGACACGCGAGCTCACGCTCGGATTCGAAGGAACCGACGGCGCGAAGAGCGTCACCGTCGACAAGGTGATCGTGAGCATCGGGCGTGGTCCGCGCACCGATGCCGCGGGGATCGGCGAGAGCGGGGTCGTGCTCGACGAACGGGGCTACATCAACGTCGACGAGCAGATGCGCACCAACGTTCCTGGTGTGTACGCGGTGGGCGACGTCGTCCCCACACCCCAGCTCGCACACGTCGCCTTCGCCGAGGCGATCGTCGCGATCAAGGCGATCCTCGACGAGCCGACCGCGCCCATCGCGTACGACAAGGTCCCGTGGGGGATCTACTGCCACCCGGAGGTCGGGTTCGCCGGTCTCACCGAGGAGCAGGCACGGGAGCAGGGCCACGATGTCGTCGTGTCGAAGCATCGGTTCATCGGGAACAGCCGCGCACTCATCATCGGTGAGCCCGACGGGCTCGTGAAGATCGTCGCCGAGCGCAACGGCCCGGTGCTCGGCGTGCACATCGTCGGACCGTGGGCGACGGAGCTGATGGTCGAGGGGTACCTCGCCGTGAACTGGGAGGCGACACCCGAGGAGATCGGTGCCCTGATCCACACGCACCCGACGCTCAGCGAGCTCTTCGGCGAGTCGGCACTCGCCATGACCGGCCGCGCGCTGCACGGATGAGCACCCAAGTGGCCGCGCGCTCGACGAGGAGGAACCTGTGGACGTGACGATGCCCCAATTGGGCGAGACGGTCACGGAGGGGACGATCACGCGCTGGCTGAAGCAGGTCGGCGATCCGATCAGCGCGGACGAGCCGCTGTTCGAGGTCTCGACCGACAAGGTCGACTCCGAGGTGCCCGCGCCGAGCAGCGGCGTGCTTTCCGAGATCCGCATCGCAGAGGGAGACACCGCGCAGGTCGGCACGGTGCTCGCCGTGATCGCCGACGCCCCGGTGGGCGCGGCGGCACCGCTTCCCGCTGCAGTGCCTCCCGCACCGCCTGTTCCTGCGCCAGTCGCGCCTGTTCCTCCGCTCGCGCCCGTGGCTCCGCCCGCCCCGCCG
>JALHSW010000097.1 GCA_022865365.1 Acidimicrobiia bacterium
CCGACCGCGCACGCCGTGCCGTTGAGCGTGTGGACGAAGCGGCTCCCGCCGGCACCCTACACCCGCGTGCCGAGGCGTCGCGCTGAGAACTCGCGGTAGTTCGAGCACGACGTGAGCTCGCGATGGCAACCTTCCGACGGGAGCCACACCTCGAGGTCGTACTTCTTCGCAGCCGCCGCACCGAGGTCGCCTGCTGCGACGTTCACGACGCGGTACGAGAGTCCGAGCGCGGCGACGATCGACTCCTGGATCGCGAGAATTCGCTCGTGCTCGGCATCGGATTCCTCGGGCACCACGTACGAGAACATCTCGACCTTGTCGAACTGGTGCACACGAAAGATGCCGGTGGTGTCCTTGCCGTGCGTGCCGGCCTCGCGCCGGAAGCACGTGGAGATCCCGGCGTAACGAGCCGGCAGAGCCTCCTCGGTGAGCCGCTCCCTCCGATGCAGCGTCGAGAGCGGCACCTCGCTCGTTCCGACGAGGAACAGGTCACCTTCGTCGACGTCGTACACCTGGTTGCGATCCGTCGGAAAGAAGCCGGCCTCGACCATCGCCTCCTCGCGCACGAGCACGGGGGGGACGACGGGCGTGAATCCGTCGGCCACCAGCCGGCCGATCACCCATTGCACCAGCGCGAGCTCCAACAGGACGGCCTCACGCATGAGCGACGCGAAGCGGGATCCGCTCGTCTCCGCCGCGTGGCGGGTCTCGACGAAGCCCAACGCTTCCGCGAACGCCGCGTGATCGATCAGCGGCGGTGACGGAGTTCCGCCGATGACCCGCAGCACCTCGCCGTCGTCCTCGCCCCCGTCAGGCACCGAGGGGTCGGCGGGGTTCGGCACCTGGAGCACGAGGGAGCGCAGCGTCACGTCGAGCAGTCCGAGCTCGCGCTCCGCCGCCTGCAGCTCCGCCTTGAGTGCACCGGCTTCGGCGAGCTTGGCCGGGCGCTCGCCGGCCGAAGCCTTACCGACTTCCTTCGAGATGATCTTCTGTCGCGAGCGCAGGGCCTCGACCGCTGACTGGTGCGAGCGTTGCGCGGCGTCCGCGGCGAGCACGTCGTCGAGAAGCCCCGCTCGCACGCGCTTCCGCTCGATCGCCGTGCGCATGGTCGGGTCGTCGCGCAGGCGACGGAGTTCAATCACGATTCGGGCTGACGGATCTGCGCGCGCAGACCTTCGACCCATTCGCTCGCGCCCCTCCACGCTGCCGTCGCGACGCGCCGCCGCTCGGGCGCGGCTGCGCCCGCAACGGGATACGAGCCCAGGAACTTCACTTCGGCCTGGTTGGCCAGCAGGTGCCGCAAGCAATCCGCGACGATCTCGTCACTGATGTGTCCCTCGATGTCGATGAAGAAGCAGTACTGGCCGAGCCCGCGCTTGGTCGGGCGCGACTCGAGCTTGGTGAGGTTGATCGCGCGGGCCGCGAACTCTTGGAGGATCGCGAGCAGCGAACCCGGGCGGTCCTCGCGCTGGAAGCACACGATCGACGTCTTGTCGTGCCCGGTCGGAGCCGGCACGCCGCGCCCGACGACGACGAAGCGCGTCTCGTTCTCCGGGTGATCCTCGATCTCGGACGCCAGGACGACGAGCCCGAACAGCTCCGCGCCGCGCGCAGTCCCGATCGACGCGCGGTCGTTGGCGGGTGCGTCCGCTACCTGCTGTGCGGCGTCGGCAGTCGAGTTCGCGGCCACGAGCTCGACATCGGGAAGCTTCGCCGAGAGCCAGCCCCGCGACTGGCCGAGTGGGTTGGGGTGCGAGATCACCGTGCGGACGTGGCTCAGCTCGGTGTCGGGCTTCGCACACAGGTGCAGCGAGACCGGGAGGTCGACCTCTCGTTGGATCAGCAGGTCGGTGTCGAACGCGAGCGTGTCGATCGTGACGGTGATCGTTCCCTCGATCGAGTTCTCGATCGGCACGAGTCCGAGATCCACGTCGCCGCGCTCGACTGCGGTGATCACCTCGGGGACGGTTCGCATGGCAACGGGCTCGCCCGCGGCAAGATCGGGCTGGGTGTGGAGCGCCTCGTCCGCGAACGTGCCGCGGGGCCCGAGGAAGCCGACGCGGGTCACGGGAGGCGATGGTAGTGGGCGCACCATGGCCCTCCACGGGTGGTTTCGTCGGTGAGCGTAGGGTCGCGCCGTGCGTCATTGGACCCTCGAACAGGCGAAGGCCGCACTTCCGGAGGTCAGCGCCGTCGTGCGGCGTGTACGAGCGCTCGTGCGCGAATCGCGCGAGCACGCTCGGAAACACGAGGGCGGACGCGGTTCAGGAAGAAGCGATCGCGGCGCCGACGATCCCTGCTTCGTTCAGCAGCTTCGCAGGCACGATCTCTGCCGTCGTCTTCAGAAGAGGGAGGAACTTCTCGGACTTCTTGCTGATCCCGCCGCCGATGACGATCAGGTCCGGCCACAGGAGCGCCTCGAGGTGCACGAGGTACTCGTTGAGCCGCTTCGCCCACTGCTTCCACGTCAACTTGTCGCGCTCGCGCGCGATCTCCGACGCCCGGCGCTCCGCGTCCTTCCCTCGGATCTTGAGGTGGCCGAGCTCGGTGTTCGGGACGAGCTCGGCGTTGTGAAAGACGGCCGACCCGATTCCCGTGCCGAGCGTCAGCATCACGACCGTGTCCATGCGCCCCTTCGCTGCACCGAACTTCACCTCGGCCAGTCCCGCGGCGTCCGCGTCGTTCACGACGGTGACCGGTACGCCGGCCACGCGCGAGAACACCTCGCCCGCGTTCGTCTCCACCCAGGACGCATCGACGTTCGCTGCCGTGTGGACCAAGCCGCTCTTGACCACTGCGGGGAAGGCGGCGCCGATCGAGTCGGTCCAGTCGAAGTGCTTCGCGAGCGCTGCGACGACGCCGGCGACGGCGTCGGGAGTCGCGGGCTTCGGCGTGAGGATCCGCTCGCGGGGCGTGAGGAGCGTCCCGGTCTCGAGATCGACCGGCGCCCCCTTGATGCCGGTCCCCCCGATGTCGATGCCCAGGCGGGTCGTCATGGTGCAGCACTCCCTTGCTCCGCCACCGGCGCCGTGGCCGTGGCCAAGCTCGACGTCGTCGAGCGCGGGACCCTACTGGCACACATCATCCGGATGCACTGCTGCGCCGGATACTCGGACGCGATCGCTCTTGGGCGACGCGTACCTTGCAGTGGGGGAGTCGCGCGCCCCACCATGGGCCACCACGAGCGCTGCCGACACGAGCGGTGCCAAGAACAAGGGGTCTGAATGCAGCTCGGGATGATCGGACTCGGTCGGATGGGTGCGAACCTCGTCCGGCGTCTGATGCGCGACGGGCACGAGTGCGTTGCGTACGACGTGAGCGCGGACGCGGTGAAGGCCCTCGAAGCCGAAGGCGCCGGCGGCGCCACCAAGATCGAGGACTTCGTCGCCAAGCTCGAACAGCCGCGTGCGATCTGGATCATGGTCCCGGCCGCGGTCGTCGACTCGACCCTCGCGCAGCTCGTGCCGTTGCTCGACGAAGGCGACATCGTCATCGACGGGGGCAACTCCTACTACCACGACGACATCCGCCGAGCGGGTGAGCTGGCGAAGAGCGGGATCCACTACGTCGACGTCGGGACCAGCGGTGGGGTGTTCGGCCTCGACCGAGGCTTCTGTCTCATGATCGGTGGCGAACCCGACGTGGTCAGCCACCTCGACCCGATCTTCGCAACCATCGCTCCCGGCGTCGACAGCGCGCCCCGCACCCCCGGGAAGACGGGCAACCCGAGCCAGGCCGAGGAGGGATACCTCCACTGCGGCCCCAACGGAGCAGGGCACTTCGTCAAGATGGTCCACAACGGCATCGAGTACGGGCTCATGGCTGCGTACGCGGAGGGCCTCAACATCCTCAACCACGCGAACGCCGGGACCCAGAAGCGCGACGTCGACGCGGAGACCACACCGCTGCGCCAACCCGAGCTGTACCAGTACGAC
>JALHSW010000098.1 GCA_022865365.1 Acidimicrobiia bacterium
CTGCCTCACCGGGGCCTGGACCGGCAGCGTCGCGAGCGGCGAGCGAGCGACCCCCGACGGGCGCGGTGCCGCGCTGTCCGCCGGCGACCTCGACGAGGCGATCCAGACGTTCATCGTCGCGGGATCCGGGAACCAGCGCACCGGGCGAGGATCCGCGTTCAGCCGTGTCGCCGCGTTCCGCAACGGCTTCGCCAACGGCCGCGAGGCCTGCCGAACGATCTAGGGCGCGACACCCCAGTCGCGGCGAGTCGCTTCCAGCACGCGAATCGGGCCGCCTTCGACGTCGGCCAGTCGTTCCCAGTACCAGTCCGGGAACGGCTCGACGCCCTCGGAGCCCACGAGCAGCTGCACGACCCACGCGCGCGCGAGCGGACGCCCCGTCGTTGCCTCGACCAGGCGTTGCTCGACGACGCCCGACTTCCCGCGCCGACCGCTCCAGCGCGTGCCGCCGACGAAGCGCTCGTGCATCAGTCCTTCGCTCTCGTACTCGACGTGCAGCTCGCGCACGACCACCGTCGAGTTGCTCCTGCGGATGAACCGGGGCCATTCGGGCGCGAGCTCGGATGCGACGTACGCGATGCGCAGCTCGTTGAACATGCGGACCGCGGCGTGGTTGTTGAGGTGGTCCTGGTGCAGGTCGGCGTCCGACGGGATCGGATCGACGTCGAACACCACGGCGAAGCCTTCGCCTCGCACCGTGTCCACCCCCGCCGACGGTTCCGGCTCACCCCGACGCACCCCGACGACCGGCCACGGGTCGGACCAGTCGGCGGTGCAACCGCGTCGCTCGCTCACGACCAGAGGAAGTTGCCGCCGTCGACCATGAACGTGTGGCCGGTCACGAACCGGCAGGCGTCGGAGCAGAGGAAGTGCGCGATCGGTCCGATGTCGAGCTCCGGGTCGCCGTTGCGGCCCATCGGGGAGGTGCGCATGAACTCCTCGTAGTGCTCGCTGCCGACGGCGCGCGGCGGCGCGGCCGCCGGTGCGATCACGTTCACGATGATGCCGTCGGGTGCCCACTCGCGCGCCGCGGTGCGCGACAAGCCGCGGATCGCCTCTTTCGACGCGTTGTACGCCCCGAAGCCGGCGCCACCGACTCGGCCCATCGACGAGCCGAAGTTGACGATACGGCCCCACCCCGCTGCCTTCATGTGCGGATAGACGGCCTGCATCGCCCAGAGCGTGCCCAGCACACCGGACCGGTAGAAGACCTCCACGTCGTCGGTCTCGACCTCGGCGACCGGCGCATTGGCACGGAACGTCTGCGCGTTGTTGATGATCCCGTCCACCCGGCCGAACTCGGCGACCGTGCGCTCGACCATCGCTTCGATCTGGTCGCGCTGCATGATGTCGACCTCGACCCCGAGGGCACGGGCGCCGAGACCCGTCAGCTCGTCGCACGTTCGCCGCATCTTCTCGGCGTTCCACTCGGCGACCACCACGTTGGCGCCGGCCTTGGCGAGATGGTTGGCCACTCCCCGCCCGACCCCCTGGCCCGACCCGGTGACGATGATCGTGCGACCCTCGACCGAGTGCATGGCCCGGGTGGTGTCGGTGTCGACCTCTGGATGCAGCACGGCTGAGGACTCCTCGATTGATCTGGTCGATTGATCAGGTCGATGGATCGGTCGGCGCGGCGGCGACGCTAGCCGCCGGCCCTCCTGCCGGCCCGAGGCCATGACGCGCGCTCGCGACGGGCCCTAGCCTCGCGAGATGGCCACGCTCTTCACCCGCATCATCGACGGCGAGATCCCGGGCATGTTCGTGTGGCGCGACCCCGAGTGCGTGGGCTTCCTCTCGATCAACCCGGTGCAGCCCGGACACACCCTCGTGGTGCCCCGCGCCGA
>JALHSW010000099.1 GCA_022865365.1 Acidimicrobiia bacterium
AAGACGGTACCCGCGACGCGCGTCAGCGCGGCTGCTGCTCCTCTTCCTTGATCGTCATCTCGAGTCCGCCGAAGAGCTCCGCGAAGATGTTGAAGAACGACGCGGCCACCACGGTGATGACGACCAAGAGCGCGACGATGACCAGCGCGATGAGAATCGCGCCGCGAAGCACCTCCGCAGAGAGGAACGTGAAGTCCTTCGCCGACAACAGGTCGCCCAGGAACTTCTCGACGCTCCCGATGATGCCGGCCGCGTCGGCGATCGCCCAGAGCGCGACGGCAGCGACGAGGGTGACGAACATCGCCGACACGTAGAAGCACAGCGACAACTTCGTCACCGTCCAGAGGTCGACCCGTACGATCGTCTGACGGAAGCGCCGGGGCGGCACTGGTGCCCGACGGGCGCCCCTTGCAGGCCGCGACGACTTCGTGGACGACTTGGTGCTGGTCGTGCGGCCTCGCCGTCGGCTCCGGGTGGCGCCGGCGTCGAGCGCCGTCTCGTCGCCGCGGCCGTCATCGGTGACCACACCTTCGGCGACGCTCGGCGCGACGGCCGGTTCGGCGGCGGGAGCAGCGCTGCTCACGGATCGCCGGGTCCGGCTCCGGCGAGGCGTCGGCGGTGGGGCGCCGCTCGAGGAGGTGAGCGGCGGCGTCGAGGGGTCGCCACCGGGCGCGCCGACGCTCGGCCCATCGGGAGGGGTCATAGGGGAATGCTATTCGTCGGAGTCGGCATGGTCGCCTTCAAGCACGGGAGCCACCGCCACGATGGTCTCGCCGTCGCCCAGACGGGCGACCCGCACCCCGGTCGCGTCGCGGCCCTGGATCGAGACCTCGCTCGCCTGCATCCGGATGATGTTGCCGCCCGACGAGAAGACCAGGATCTCGTCGTCGTCGGTGACCGTGAACGCACCCACCACACCGCCCCGCTTCGCCGTGATCTTCCTCCCTCGGACGCCCATTCCTCCCCGGCCTCGCTTGGGGAACAGGTCGAGCTTCGTGCGCTTCCCGTGGCCACTCGAACTCACGAACAGCATCACCGCTCCACGGCGGTACACGTCGCAGGAGACCACGGCATCCCCGTCGTGGAGACGCATCCCGCGCACCCCGGCCGACGCACGCCCGGTTGCACGGACCCCGGCCTCCACGAACCGGATTGTCTGACCGTCGCGTGATGTCATCACAACGTCGTTCTTGCCCGTCGTCTGGATAACGCGCACCAACTCGTCGTTTCGAACCAGGTTGATGGCGATCAGCCCATTGCGGACCGAGGAATCGTACTCGCCCATCTTGGTCTTCTTCACCGTTCCCTTCTTGGTGGCGAAGAAGAGGTACGCGCCGTCCTCGTACGTGCGCGTATCGATGACGGCCTGGATGCGCTCGTCGTTCGAGAGCGAGATCAGGTTCACGAGCGCGGTGCCGCGCGCCGTGCGGTCCTTCATTGGGATCTCGTGGGCGCGCAGGCGATACACCTTGCCGCGATTGGAGAAGAGCAACAGGTACGAGTGCGCGGTCGTGGTCAGCAGCTGGTCGACGTAGTCATCGTCGCGCGCCTTGCTCCCCTTCACGCCGCGACCACCGCGACTCTGGCGTCGGAACGCGTCGGCCGCGACCGTCTTGATGTATCCCTTGTTGGTGAGGACGACCACGACCTCCTCGTCTTCGATCAAGTCGAGGACGTCGATCTCGCCGGTGTCGACGGTGAGCTTGGTGCGTCGCTCGTCGGCATACTTCTTCTTCAGCGCCAGCAGCTCGTCCTTGATGACCTTGCGGAGCTTCGGCTTGCTCTTGAGGATCGACTCCAGATCCTTGATCGTTGCCTGTAGCTCCGCGAGTTCGTCGCGCAGCTTCTGGCCCTCGAGCTGCGTGAGGCGCCGGAGCTGCATGTCGAGGATGAAGCCGGCCTGGATCTCGGTGAACGCGAACGGCTTCTTCATCAGCCCGGCGCGCGCGGTCTCGACGTCCTTCGCGCCGCGGATCAGCTCGATGATCGCGTCGATCATCCCGAGCGCCTTCACGAGGCCCTCGACGATGTGGGCCCGTTCCTGCGCCTTGCGCAGGCGGTACTCGGTGCGCCGCGTCACCACTTCCATCTGGTGCGCGACGTAGACGATGATCGCCTGATCGAGTGAGAGGAGTCGAGGGACGCCGTCGACGAGCGCGAGCATGTTCACGGAGAACGTGGTCTGCATCGAAGTGTGCTTGTAGAGCTGGTTGAGCACGACGTTCGCGTTGGCCTCGCGTCGCAACTCGACCACGAGCCGGTTCGTCACGCCCGACGACTCGTTGCGCACGTCGCGGATGCCCTCGATCTTGCGGGCGTTCACGAGCTCTGCGATCTTCTGCCCGATCACCTCGACGGAGGTCTGGTACGGGATCTCGGTGACGACGATGCGCTGCTCGCCGCGCTTGCCCTCTTCGATCTCTGCGACCGCGCGCATCTTGATGGATCCGCGGCCCATCGTGTAGGCGTCTTTGATGCCGTCCTTGCCGAGGATCAGCGCGCCAGTCGGGAAGTCGGGACCCTTGACGATCTTCAGCAGATCGGTCGCCTTCGCGTCCGGATTCTCGAGCATGTGGACCGACGCGTCGATGATCTCGCCCAGGTTGTGCGGAGGGATGTTCGTGGCCATCCCGACCGCGATGCCGCCCACTCCGTTCACCAGCAGGTTCGGGAATCGCGCCGGGAGCACCGAGGGTTCCTCGTTCTCGCCGTCATACGTCGTCGCGAAGTCGACGGTCTCCTCGTCGATCTCGCCGAGCAGCTCCATCGCGAGCGGTGCAAGCCTGGACTCGGTGTAGCGAGCTGCGGCCGGGCGGTCGTTCGGATCGGGCGACCCGAAGTTCCCGTGTCCGTCGACGAGCGGGTACCGCAGGGAGAAGTCCTGTGCCATGCGCGCCATCGCGTCATAGATCGCGCTGTCGCCATGCGGGTGAAAGCGCGCCATCGTGTCGCCAACGGTCTGCGCCGACTTGCGGTGCTTTCGATCCGGGCGGGTCCCCGAGTCGTACATCGAGTACAGGATGCGGCGGTGGACCGGCTTGAGGCCGTCGCGCGCGTCGGGCAACGCGCGCGCGGTGATGACGGACATCGCGTAGTCCAGGAAGGAGCGCTCCATCTCCTCCTGGAGCGCGATCATCTGGACGGTCCCGCCGTCGAGCGTCCCCTGGATGCCTTCGTCAGGCATCGATGAACCTCACGTCCTTGGCGTTCTGCTGGATGAAGTTGCGGCGCATCTCTACGTCGTCACCCATGAGCGTGGAGAAGATCTCGTCGGCGATCGCCGCGTCCTCGGCCGAGACCCGCAGCAACGTGCGGGTGTCGGCGTTCATCGTCGTTGTGCCGAGCTCTTCCCAGTCCATCTCGCCCAGACCCTTGAAGCGGTTCACCTCGACGTTGCGGCCCTCGTGCTCGGACTGGAAGCGCCGCAGCGCTGCTTCGTCCTTGAGGTAGTGGCGCTCCTTCCCGAGATCGGCTCGGAAGAGCGGGGGCTGTGCGAGGTAGATGCAGCCGTAGCGCACGAGCTCGGGGAGCTGACGGTAGAAGAACGTGAGGAGCAGCGTGCGGATGTGGCTCCCGTCGACATCGGCGTCGACCATGATCACGATCCGGTGGTAGCGGACCTTGGCGCCGTCGAACTCGTCGCCGATCCCCCCACCGATCGCTTGCACAAGGGTCTGGATCTCCTCGTTCTTGAGCATCTTGTCCATGCGCGCGCGTTCGACGTTCAGGATCTTCCCGCGAATCGGCAGGATCGCCTGCGTGCGCGGATCCCGCGCGCGCTTGGCGGAACCGCCGGCACTGTCGCCCTCGACGATGAACAGCTCCGACTCGGACGGGTCCTTCGACGAGCAGTCGGCAAGCTTGCCCGGCATCGCCGCGCTCTCGAGCAGGGACTTCCGTCGCGTGAGGTCGCGCGCTTGTCGTGCCGCGAGGCGCGCGCGGGCGGCTTGCGTCGACTTCTGCACGATCTGACGACCTTCGGACGGGTGCTCCTCGAGCCACTCCGCGAGCTTCTCGTTGGTCGCCTTCTCGACAAGCGAGCGCATCTCGGTGTTCCCGAGCTTCGCCTTCGTCTGTCCCTCGAACTGCGGGTTGCGCAGCTTCACCGAGACGATCGCGGTGAGCCCCTCGCGGATGTCTTCGCCGAGGAGGTTCTCGTCCTTCTCCTTCACTCCCCCCTTGGCCTTCGCGTACCGGTTCAGCACGTTGGTGAGGGCCTTCTTGAACCCTTCTTCGTGCATGCCGCCTTCCGTCGTCGCGATGTTGTTCGCGAACGAGTGGATGCCTTCGTAGAACCCGGCGTTCCACTGCATCGCGATGTCGACCTCGTACTCGGCCCCGGTGTCGGCGAACGCCACGACGCGCTTGAACAATGGCTCCTTCGACGCGTTGAGATGGCGGACGAAGTCGCTGATGCCACCGGAGAACTTGAACGTCTGCTCGAAGACGGGGTCGGGCCGCTCGTCGCGGAAGCGGATCTCGAGACCGCGGTTGAGGAAGGCCATCTCGCGCAGACGCTCGATCAGCGTCTGCGCGCGGAACTCCGTCTCTTCGAAGATCGTCGCGTCCGGCCAGAACGTGACCGTCGTGCCGTGCTTCCTCGACGGTCCGACCTTCTTGAGTCGCGCGGTCGGAGCGCCGCCGTTCTTGTACGTCTGGGTCCACTTGCCGCCGTCGCGGTGGATCTCCAGCTCGAGCTTCGCCGACAGGGCGTTCACGACGGAGACGCCGACGCCGTGCAGCCCGCCCGAGATCTTGTAGCCCTCACCGCCGAACTTCCCACCGGCGTGCAGCGTCGTGAGCACGATCTCGGCGGCCGACTTCTTCTTGTCCTCCGGGTGAGGGTCGACCGGGATGCCCCGGCCGTTGTCGATGACCCGACAGCCGCCGTCCGCGAGCAGCGTCACGTCGATGCGCGTCGCTTCGCCGGCCATCGCCTCGTCGACCGCGTTGTCGACGACCTCGTAGACCAGGTGGTGGAGCCCGGAGATGCCCGTGGATCCGACGTACATGCCGGGGCGTTCGCGCACGGGCTCGAGGCCCTTGAGGACCGTGATGTCCTTCGCCTTGTACGTGGTCGTCAACGCGCGAGCACCTCACCATCGGGTCGAACACAACTTGCGGGTGGAACACAACTTGCGGCGGAGGGTCGGGGGGACCCGCCGCCCGATCGAGCGGCGCGAGGACGAATCCGCAGGTCAGAACCCCGAAGCAACACGACCCATTCTACCAGAGGCTTGTGACGAGGCTCTGACATGACCGCGTCGTCGGGCGCTTCGTTCGGCGCTCCGCGCGCGTCATCGGGGCTCGACGACCACACGCACCTCGCGGACCACTCCGGCGCCCACGATCCCCGCGATCCGGGCGAGCAGATCGTCGTGGAGGTACCGCAGCTGGGTGGCCCACGCGCCCGAATCGACCGCGATCGTCACGACGTCGCCGCGCATCGACCGAAGCCGGGCTTGGCCCGCGACGGCCTCGCCCACGACCTCGGGCCAGCGGCGGGCGAGGGCGCCGACCACCCGGGGATCGGCGAGGCCGAGCTCGTCACCAACGGCGGCCAGGGCATCCCCGAGGCGGGTCGGGTCCGGCTCGGGCTCACCGGGCACGCCCGTCGGCTTGCGACGGTGCCTCACCCGGGCTCCAGGCGGCCGGCCGCGACCCGCAGCTGCGAGGCGGGCGTGACGCCGCGTGGGAGGGACCCCGCGGTGGTCAGGAGGGTCTGCGTCGCGGGAAGCCGCTCCACGAGGGCTGCGGCACGGCGGTCGTCGAGCTCACTGAAGATGTCGTCGAGCAGCAGGACCGGGTCTTCGCCGGTGACCTCGGCCACCACGCGATGCCCCGCGAGCCGCAGCGCGAGTGCCAGGGTCCGTTGCTCTCCCTGGGACGCGTGGGTCCGAGCGTCGAGGCCGTCCACGGTCAGGTGCCACTCGTCACGGTGAGGACCGACCAACGTGACCCCCCGTTCGAGCTCTCGGCGGTGGTGGACCTCGAGTGCCTTGCGCAATGCGTCTGGCACTGCGTCGAGGTCGGGAGCCGCGCCGTCGGCCCACTCGGCCGAGTATCGCGTGCCGACCGACGCCTCGTCTCCCGCCAGGTCGCAGTACGCGGCGGTCACCCCGGGGCCGAGTCGTGCTCCGAGTCGAAGCCGGCCGCGTACGAGCTCCGCGCCGGCGAGGACGAGCTGCTCGTCGAAGACGTCGAGTGTGGCGCGGGCATCCTCGTCGCGGATCCCCCCCCTCAGGAGCGCGTTGCGGTGACGAAGGACACGGTCGTAGTCGGCGCGGGCCGCGGCGTACCTCGGGCCGACCTCGACGAGGAGGTCGTCGAGGTACGTCCGTCGGTTCGACGGGCCGCCCTTCACGAGCCCGAGGTCGTCTGGCGCGAACACCGTGACGCGCAGCACGCCGAGGAGGTCTCGCGTTCGGGTCAGGGGGTTGCCGTCGAGCAAGACCCGGTTTCGGCCGAGCGCTCGGAGCTCGGCCTCGACGCGGTGCCGGCTCTCGGCGTCGTCCTCGATCTGGATCCGGACGATCGCCTGTTCGGCACCGTCACGAACGAGCGCCGCGTCGGGCACCCCCCGGAACGACCGGCCCAGCGCCGCCCAGGCCACGGCCTCGAGCAGGCTCGTCTTGCCCTGACCGTTGTCGCCTCGTACGACCGTGACCCCGGCCGAGAGCTCGAGCTCGACCGTCTCGTAGCAACGAAAGTCGGTGAGTGAGACGTTGGTGACGCGCAACGGCCGGCGCGGCTCAGGCGATGCGTACCGGCATCAGCAGGTACAGGAAGTCGGCGTCCTTGCCCCGGAGCACCGCAGGCTTGAGCGGGTCGATCGTCTCGAGGGTGATCTCGGGCGAGGCTGCCGCTTCCACACCGTCGAGGAGGAACCGCGAGTTGAACGCGACCGTCACCTCGGAGCCGTCGAACGTCGCTTCGACTGGTTCGAACGACTGGCCGACGTCCTGGGCGGTGGCCGAGAGCTCGAGCCCGTCGGCGTTCATGGCCAGGCGGATCGGGGCGGAGTCGCGGCTCGTACCGCCGACAAGGCTCACCCGCTCGACCGCGCCCACGAAGCTGTCGCGCTCGACCGTGAGCTTGTTCGGGTAGCTGCCCGGGATCAGCTGCTGGTAGTTGGGGAACTCGCCTTCGATGAGGCGCGCGGTGAGCTCCGTGCCCGGGAGCCGGAACGTCACGTAGCGCTCCCCCAGGTACACCTCGACGTCGCTACCGCCACCGCCGAGGAGCCGCTGCAGCTCGCCCAGTCCCTTCGCGCCGACGAGCACCTTCTGGCCCTCGGGCAGGAGGCTCACGCCGGGGAGATCCCGAACCGCGAGACGATACGAGTCGGTCGCGACGAGGCGAACGCCCTCGTCGGTCGAGGTGACCAGCACACCCGTGAGGATCGGACGGGCGTCGTCCTTCGAGGCTGCCGGCACTACCTGGCGCAGACCCTCGGCCAGCGGCCCGCCCGCGACGGTGACGGCAGGGCCCTCGGACTCGGGGAGCTTGGGGAAGTCACTCGCGGCGAGGGTCCGAACCTCGGAGCGGAACCGGCCGGCCTCGATCTTGGCCTGGTCGTCACCGATCTCGACCGTGACGGTTTCCGACGACACCTTGGCCAAGGTGTCCACCAGGAGTCGCGCGACCAGCACCGCGGAGCCTTCGCCTTCGACCTCGGCCGGGACCCGGACCCGGATCGTCAGCTCGAGGTCGGATCCGGTGAACTCCACCTGGCCCTCGGTGAGGGTGACCTTGACTCCCGACAGCACCGGGAGGGCGCCCGATCGCGACGCGACCGCCCGATATGCGGTACCGACGGCCTCTGCGAGTGCATCGCGATCACAACGAAACTTCACTCCACTGCTCCTGCTCTCTCTCTTGGGTAGAAGGTTGTTGTAGCCGTAGGGCCTGTGGATTGTGGAGAAGTCGGTGTTTGAGCGGGTCAGAGCAGATTTTGCTTGTCCCCGCTCTTCCCCGCTCTTCCACCGTGGTCGTCAGTGTCTCACCGGGTACGCCCGGGCGTCCCCAGAATTGCCTCCGTATCCCCAGTCATCCACAGCGTTATCCACTGCTCCCGAGCCTGACCCGGGCGATCAGCTCGTTGACCTGCTCGAACGTGGTGTGACGCTCGGCCATCTGCTGACGGATCTTGTCGACCGCGTACATGACCGTGGTGTGATCCCGACCGCCGTATGCCTCGCCGATCCTCGGGTAGCTGAAGTCTGTGAGCTCGCGCATCACGTACATGCTGATCTGGCGGGCGGTGACGAGGGGACGGCGGCGACTCTTGCCGCAGAGGTCCTCGACGGTCCAGCCGAACATCTTCGCCGTCTCGTCGAGGATGAGGGCTGCGTTGATCTCGCGCGGCTTGGTGGTCGGCAACAGATCGGCCAGGACCGTTCGCGCGACCTCCTCGGAGAGCGGCGAGCGGTTGAGGCTCGAGTACGCGGCGACGCGGATCAGGGCACCCTCCAGCTCGCGGATGTTCTCCTGGATGTTGCTCGCGATGAAGCCGAGGACCTCGGCGGGGATTTCAACGAGGTGGTCGGCCTCGGCCTTCTTGCGCAGGATGGCGAGGCGGGTCTCGAACTCGGGCGGCTGAACGTCGGTGATCAGCCCCCACTCGAACCGGCTCCGGAGCCGATCCTCGAGGGTGGCGATCGACTTTGGGGAGCGGTCCGACGAGATCACGATCTGGCCACCCTCGCCGTGGATCTGGTTGAACGTGTGGAAGAACTCCTCCTGGAGCTCCTGGGTGCGCTCGAGGAACTGGATGTCGTCGATGAGCAGTACGTCGAGCTCGCGGTAGCGGCGCTTGAAGACGGGCATGCGCGTGCGATCGCGGATGGCTTCCACGAAGTCGTTCATGAAGGATTCGGTGGAGACGTAGCGCACGCGCTTCTTCGGGTAGAGGCTGCGGACGTAGTGCCCGATCGCGTGCAGCAGGTGCGTCTTGCCGAGGCCGGCCGGACCGTAGATGAACAGCGGGTTGTAGGCCTGCGCCGGGGCCTCGGCGACCGACAGCGCGGCCGCGTGGGCGAAGCGGTTCGACGCCCCGATCACGAACTCCTCGAAGGTGTAGCGAGGGTTGAGCGTCCCCGATGCCCAGATCGACTCGCTCTTGGGGACGGCGGGTGTGGCTTCGGGCCGAGGGGTCTCGAGGGGTGGCGTCTCGAACAGGGGCTCGGCCGTGCGGGCGTCGGTGGCGACGAGGAGCTCGACCGCGACCGTGCGGCCGATCGCGGCCTGGAGCGCGTCGTCGAGCATCGGGTGGTAGCTGGACCGGATCCGGTCGGCGGCGAGGTGGTTCGGGACGGAGAGGACGAGGATGTCGTGCTCGAACCGCACGGCCCGAACACCCTGGAACCAGGTGTGCCAGGTGGCCTCGGCGAGCTCCGCGCGGAGACGGCTGCCCGCCTGCTCCCAGATGCGCTCTGCGATGTCGTCGGCACCACGATCGGAGTCCGGTTGATCGGGTCCGCTCGCTGGTGCCCCGCTGATGATTGGCCGATCCACGTTGTCCACAGGTACGTCCACAAGTGTGGAGAACGGCGAGGGCGGCGCGTGGCCTCCCCCCTGGGCTGTTCGGCCGGTGTGGGGTCGAGACCCCGGCGGGGAAGGTGTCGCGCCGAGGCCGGTTCGACGGGACGCGGCGGAACGTAGCACCGCGCTCCCCCGTACTCAAGCGGCCCCGCGTTGCGACTGTGCTCGGCGCGCCCGTACACTCGCAGTTCGTTCGCCTCGCGGACGGCCCTTCCTTCGGCCGCCGCCCGCTCTGCCGCCTCGAGGAGGCCATGCGTGAAGCGCACCTTCCAACCCAACAACCGGAAGCGGAAGAAGAAGCACGGCTTCCGTGGCCGCATGCGTACGCGTGGCGGGCGGGCGGTGCTGCGATCGCGCCGATCGCGCGGCCGCAAGCGCCTCAGCGCCTGATCTGGCGAATCCGCGACCGTGCCACGTTCGAGGCATTGGCCAGGGCGCGCCGACGCCGGCGGGGTCCGATCTCGTTGCGCTTTCTCCCCGGGGACGCGGCGGAGCGTCCGCGCGTCGCGTTCGCCCTCGGCCGCAACGTCGGGTCGGCCGTCCACCGCAACCGGGCTCGGCGTCGACTTCGGGCCGCGATCGCCGCGCACTCCGAGCAGCTCGGCCCCGGGGCGTACCTTTTCGGTGGGGGTCCTGACGTCGTGACCGTGCCGTTCCCGATCCTCGAGCGTGCGGTCAGCGAGCTGCTCGACGCGGCCCGAGACGGAGCCCGGTGAGCACCGAGACCAGCACCGAGAGCGCGGCCCCGGCTCCTCCGGTCGGCCGCCCGACCGTGGCGGCCCGAATGGTGATGCTCCCGGTGCACGGTTGGCGGCTGATCAGTCGCCGGCTCCCGCCGCACTGCCGCTTCCACCCGTCGTGCTCGGCGTACGCTCTCGAAGCCCTGGAGCGCCATGGTGCCCGTCGGGGCGCTTGGCTCGCGGCGAAGCGGCTCGGACGGTGCCACCCCTGGCACCCGGGCGGCCTCGACCCCGTTCCCGAAACCCTGACCGGGCAGACCTCCCGCGCAGAAACGAACGTACGTTCCCCCCATCCGCCGGGCGCGCGCCCGGCGGAGACCTGCTGAGAGAAGGCTCCGACCTTGGAAATCTTTGACCCGATCTTCGAAGCGATTGGCTGGCTGCTGGCGCTGTTCTACAGCGTGATCCCGAACTTCGGGGTCGCCATCATCTTGCTCACCTTCACGATCATGTTGATCCTGTACCCCCTCACGGCCAAGCAGGCGAAGTCGATGACACCATCCTTTTCTTCCGTTATTGACAATGACGCTATATATCATTTTTCACCTCGGATCATTGAGATTCTCCGGACATGTCCTTTGTTACCGCATGAATTTGA
>JALHSW010000100.1 GCA_022865365.1 Acidimicrobiia bacterium
GCGACGTCGACACCGCGTACGAGGCGGCGCTCGAGTACGGCGGCCTCCAGGGCGTCTGGGAGGCCTACGGCGAGGAACGGGGCCCGGCGCAGCTGCGGACGGTGCTGGAGCTGCTGGAGCCCGGGGACTCGGAGCGGCGCGCCCTGGTGCTCGCCCGGCTCGGCGAGTGGCTGGTGAGCGCGCCGGGAGATGAAGGCGCACGAGTGGCTCGTGACGCGTACGACATGGCGGTCCGCGTCGAGGCCCCCGGCGCCCGGCGGTTCGCGGCGTCCGTCGTCGCCCTGACGGTGCGGAACCTCGATCCCCCGGCGCAGCTCGCGTTCAACGAGGAGGCACTCGCGCTCCTCGGGGGTGTGACGACGGCGGACGCCCTCACGGCCTACGGCGGCGCGAGCGACGCCCGGCTCGCGCTCGGCGATCTGGACGGCGCCGGCGCCGCCGTCGACGAGCAGCACGCCGCGGCCGAGGCGTGCGGGCAGCGGAGTCAGGACTTCTGGCGCGAGACCTGGCAGATGACCCGGGCCCTGATCGAGGGCCGCTTCTCAGACGCGAGGGCGCTGGCCGACACGCTCGACGCACGCCCCGAGGACCAGGTCATCCCCCGCCTCTTCGCCGCGATCGGACGGACGGACGCGGACTACATGGAGGGTAGGTGGGCGAAGGCGGCCGCCGGGTGGCTGGAGGGCCGCCGCCTGGGGCCGATGATCATGGCGCCCTACGTCGGCTACGAGGGCGCCACCGCGGACGCGGACCTGGTCCGCCGGGAGTGGGATCGGTGGCGAACCGAGGTCGAGCCGATCCTCCCGACGTGGAGCCGGCCCCCGAGTGTGGGCATGCTCTCCGAGAACCTCCGCCTACTCGGCGAGCGGGAGGCCGCCGCGGCGTACTCGGAGGAGTTCGCGGGCCACTCCGGGCAGTTCTTCACCAACGGTGTCTGCTGGTTCCACGGCCCGTTCGACACCGCGCTCGGTGTGCTCTCGGTGACGGCCGGCGATCTCGACGCTGGGGTGGCGTACCTCACCCGCGCGGTCGAGCAGTGCGACACGATCGGATCGCCGTCCTGGGGGATGATCGCCCGCCTCGAGCTCGCAACCGCTCTCCGTACCCGAGGCGCGTCGGGCGACGAGGAGCTCGCGGCGACGACCGCGGCCGAGGCGCGCCGGGTCGGCGAGGAGCTCGGGATGCCGGGCTGGCTCGAACGCCTCGACCGGCTCGACTCCGGCGACCTCGAGCCGTGGCGGCCCGCGTCGGGCCCGTAGGGGTGCTGGCACACCTCGCGGGTGGGGCAGGCCCCCTTGCCCCGGCCTCGGAGCCCTGACTCAATAGCGATGGGCTGCTCGACGGGCGAGCGGTTCGACGCGAGGGGGCTCCATGAATCGCATCCGAGGGGCGGCTGCCGCATCGGTCGTAGCGGTCGTGACACTGACTGCCGGTATCGCGCTGGCCGCACCGCTGTCAGAGTCGCAGTGGAAGCAGCAAGGAAATGCCGTGTGCAAACAGGTGAACAAGGACCTGAAACCGATCCAGCAGGAGCTCTTCGCCGGCCTCGGGAAGAACGAAGATCCTTCGGCCGAGCAGATCAGCGCGTACGTCGAGCAGTTCGTGCCGGTCATCGAGGACGCGGTCGCTTCGATCGACGCGCTCAACGAGCCCAAGTCGCTGAAGAGCGGGGTCAAGAAGTTCAAGGTTGCCGTGGCCGACGCCCTCGCAACGATCGAGGCCGATCCGGTCGCGGTCCTCACCGGCGACACCGATCCGTTCGTGAAGGCGAACAAGGTCGCCCGGAAGATCGGCCTGAAGGCCTGCGCGGGCGGGTGATCCCTCGGGCCGGCCGCTCGCGAGCTTCTCGTGACGAATTCGGCCGTCGTGGGGGCCAGTCACGTCACGAGAACGCCGACCTGGTGATCGGCAGCGTGGCCGGTCCTCGTACCGACGACGAGTGGATCCACGTGAGCGCGTCGGTGTCGATGAGCCAATCGGGGATGCGGCGCAACAGCTCCTCGAACACGACCGTGGCCTCGAGGCGCGCGAGCGCGGCGCCGAGGCAGAAGTGCACGCCGTGGCCGAACGCGAGGTGCCGCTCGATCGAGCGGGTGATGTCGAAGCGGTCGGGGTCGGCGAACTCGCGCTCGTCGCGGTTGGCCGAACCGTAGAGGAGCTGGATCTTCGCGCCCTCGGGGATCGTGACACCGTGGCGATCGGCGGCGCGCGTCGTCGTGCGCGCGAGCCCCTGCACCGGCGATCCCCAGCGCAGCATGTCCCCTTCCGCGTTGGCTTTGGCGATGGGCCGGGTGAGGGCTCCGACACTCTGCCCCACGAGGCTCCCGCCGCGTCCGGATCGAGTCCAGCCCACGAAGTGTCCCGACCGAACACCTGTACGACGCGAGCGCAGGTGCCGCCTACGATGGCCGACACCATGTTCGAGCCCGTCGCCGAGCCCGCTCCGCCGGTGCTCGATCAGGCGCGCCTCGACGCACTGCTCGAGGGTCTGAACCCCATCCAGCGCGAGGCCGCCGCGGCCCCCGACGGGCCCGTCCTGGTCGTGGCCGGCGCCGGCTCGGGCAAGACCCGCGTTCTCACCCATCGGATCGCCTACCTGATCGCGGCGCGGCGCGTCTCGCCGTTCGGGCTGCTCGCGATCACGTTCACGAACAAGGCGGCGGGGGAGATGAAGGAGCGCGTGGCCGATCTCGTCGGGCCCGTCGCGCACCGCATGTGGGTGAGTACGTTCCACTCGGCGTGCGCCCGCATCCTGCGCCGAGAGGCGTCCCGGCTCGGGCTTCGTCCCCAGTTCTCGATCTACGA
>JALHSW010000101.1 GCA_022865365.1 Acidimicrobiia bacterium
AGTAAGGCCCCTGGTAGACGACCAGGTTGATAGGCCGGAGGTGTACGCACGGTGACGTGTTCAGCCGACCGGTACTAATCGGCCGAGGGCTTGGGATCTTCTTGTTCTGGTGCTCGTGCTCGCTCTGGAGTTCTCGACGGATGACCGTCGTTGACATTCCAAAGATCATGATTCCAGGATCCGCACCTCGGGTCCTGGAATCAACAAGATGTTCCGGTGGCCATAGCGGCGGGGAAACACCCGTTCCCATTCCGAACACGGCAGTGAAGACCGCCAGCGCCGATGGTACTTGGGGGTAGACTCCCTGGGAGAGTAGGTCGTCGCCGGACTTTCTCGCACAAGGCGCCTCTGCGCTCCCCGCCACCTGCACGAGTCAGGGCGGGTGAGTCGCACGAGGCGCTTTGTCCGCGTCTGGGCCCGGTGAAGACGGTTTCCGGACAATGCGGCACCTAACCTGCGGGCCATGGCCGACCGAAACAAGCCCACCGACGCGGGCCGGGGCTCAGGAGGCGCCGGGTCCGGGAGCAGGGGGTCGTCGGGGAAAGGATCCGGCGGCAAACGATCCGGCCGAGGCACTCCCGCGGAGCCCCGGGCCGAGCGTCCGCCCCGGGATCGCGCAATGGAGGGCGGCTTCGGGCCCCATGGCGCGCCCACGGTTCGCGATCGCGTCCGACGCGACGACGATCCCGACCGGGAGCGCCGGCCCGCGCCGCTGCGGGTGCGCGGCCAGAAGCGCGACCCGTTGCCCGAGCGCCGCGCCACCCCGGGACGGGGCCGCAAGGCGGAGGACCCAAGGCCCGGGACCCGGCGTCGCAGGGCTCGACCCCCCGGCGACGTGGAGACCGAGATCCTGGCGCTGGGAGGTCGACGTGGCCCGTACCTGCTGCGCGAGGTCATGGCCGGGGCTGATGCCTACGCAGGGCTGCGGGACCGGGAGGCGCTGCGGCATCTCCGGCCGGTGCGCGACGCGCTGCCCGACGCGCCGAGCGTGCGTGAGCTCACCGGGCTCGCGCAGTACCGCGTCGGCAACTACCGAGCCGCCGCGACCGAGCTCGAGGCGTTCGTCGAGCTGACCGACTCAGTCGAACAGCACCCGGTGCTGATGGACTGCTACCGGGCCCAGCGCCGGTGGCGTCGGGTTGATGAGCTGTGGGCCGAGCTCGCGGCGGCGTCACCGTCGGCGGAGCTGATGACCGAGGGCCGGATCGTCGCCGCGGGAGCACTCGCCGATCGAAGGCTCCTGACCGAGGCGATCGCGACGCTCGACAAGAAGGCGGGCGGGGTCCGCAAGCCCCAGGCGTACCACTTGCGTCTCTGGTATGCGCTGGCCGACCTCGAGGAGCGAGCCGGCAACAACGCGCGCGCTCGAGCCCTGTTCGACCGCATCGCCGCGCACGACCGGGATTTCGCCGACGTGGCGAGCCGACGCAAGGCGCTCCGCTAGCTGTCACACCCCCGTCGTAGCGTCGCACTGTCCGTCAGGGCGACTCCCCCCGTACCTCCCCGATCACGCACGAACCGATCATGAGCGCATCGCGGGAGGTACGTCATGTCCTCGTCGAAGAAATCAGCCGGTCCCCGGGAAGGGGCGAGTGCGCCGCAGGGACTGAACCTCGTCGTCCTCCGCGGGGTCGCGTCGAGCCCGGCGGAGCTGCGCACGCTCCCATCGGGTCGTCGCCTGGCCACGCTCTCGATCCGGGTCCCCGGTGGCGACTCCCGAGCGACCTCGGTCCCGGTCGCCGCCTGGGATCCGCCGGCCTGGCTGGGCGACCTCGACGCCGAAGACCCGGTCGTCGTGGTGGGCACCCTCCGGCGGCGCTTCTTCCGCGACGGTCGCGGCGCAACCGCATCGCGCGTCGAGGTGGAAGCCACGACGGTCGGGCGTGGTGGGGAGCGGCGACGACGACAGGCCGCGGTCCAGCGGGCGACACGTGCGCTCACAGATCTCACGTGAGGGCAGAGCTCTACCGAGGGAGCTCGAGTGAGAGAGCCGAGCAGTTGCACTCGCCTGTTCCGGGCGACAGAGGGTGCCGACCCTATGATGAGCAACGGTGCGGGTGCCGGCACCTCTGCCGCGCCACGCCGGCATCCCGCCCGTTCCCCCATCCCCCCAACTAGCGATTCGAACCCCCTGAGCGAGGACGCGTGACCGCCGAGAGCTCGACGTTGAAGCCCGAGCAACTCGACGACGTCGTCATCAGGTTCGCGGGCGACTCGGGTGACGGAATGCAGCTCACCGGCGACCGCTTCACCGACGTGAGCGCGGCGTTCGGAAACGACCTCGCGACCCAGCCGAACTACCCGGCCGAGATCCGCGCGCCGGCGGGCACCATCGCCGGCGTCTCCTCGTTCCAGGTGCACATCTCCGACCACGAGATCCTCACGCCGGGCGACACGCCTGGCGTCCTCGTCGCGATGAACCCCGCCGCCCTGAAGGCGAACATCGCCGAACTCGCGCCCGGTGGCACGGTGATCGTGAACGCCGACACCTTCGTAGAGCGCAACCTCGAGAAGGCCGGCTACCAAGCCAACCCGCTCGAGGACGGATCCCTCGCGGCCCACAAGGTCGTGCAGGTGCCCATGACCTCGATGACCCTCGAGGCGACCAAGGAGCTCGGCGTCAAGCCGCGCGACGCCGAACGGTCGAAGAACTTCTTCGCGCTCGGGCTCATCTCGTGGATGTACACGCGGCCGGTCGACCCGACGAGCGAATGGATCGATGCCAAGTACGCAAACCGCGACATGGTGCGCGCCGCGAACCTCGCCGCGTTCAAGGCCGGGTACAACTTCGGCGAGACCGCCGAGCTGTTCGATCATCCGTATGCGATCGCCCCGGCCCGGCTGACACCTGGTCACTACCGGAACATCACCGGGAACCTCGCGACGTCCTATGGGCTGCTCGCCGCGTCGCAGGCCAGCCGTCTGCCGATCGTCTACGCGTCGTATCCCATCACCCCGGCATCCGACATCCTCCACGAGCTCTCGCGCCACAAGAACTTCGGCGTGCGGACGCTCCAGGCCGAGGACGAGATCGGGGCGATCGGCGTCGCAATCGGCGCAGCCTTCGCAGGCCACCTGGGGATCACCGCCACGAGTGGGCCCGGTGTCGACCTCAAGTCGGAGGCGTTGGGCCTCGCGGTGAGCCTCGAGCTCCCGCTCCTCGTCATCGACGTCCAGCGCGGCGGGCCATCGACCGGGCTGCCGACCAAGACCGAGCAAGCCGATCTGATGCTCGCGATGTACGGGCGCCACGGTGAGGCGCCGCTCCCGATCGTGGCCGCCCGGTCCCCAAGTCACTGCTTCGACGCCGCGTTCGAGGCGGCGCGACTTGCAGTGAAGTACCGAACGCCGGTGATCCTCCTCACCGACGGCTCCCTGGCGAACGGCGCCGAGCCGTGGCTACTCCCCGACGTCGATGCGCTCCCCGACATCTCCGTTCCGTTCGCGTCGGGTCCGAACCACACGGCACCCGACGGCACCCAGGAGTTCTGGCCGTACCTCCGCGACCCCGACACACTCGCTCGACCGTGGGCGATCCCCGGGACTTCTGGCCTCGAGCACCGCATCGGCGGGATCGAGAAGCAGGACGGAACCGGCAACATCAACTACGAACCCGCGAACCACCAGCGGATGACCGAGCTCCGCGCCGAGAAGATCGCCGGCATCGCCGACGACATCCCGCCGGTCGACGTCGACGACCCCGACGGTGCCGCGCTCCTCGTCCTCGGGTGGGGGAGCACCTGGGGTGTGGCACAGCAGGCAGTGCGCCAAGCGCGTGTGCGTGGCCGCGCGGTCGCCCACGCACACCTGGTGCACGTCAACCCGTTCCCGAAGAACCTCGGCGAGGTGCTGGAGCGCTACGACCGCGTGCTCGTGCCCGAGATGAACCTCGGGCAGCTCTCGCGGCTGGTCCGGGCCGAGTTCCTGGTCGACGCCCGAAGTCTCACGAAGGTCCAGGGTCTGCCGTTCCGCGCCGCCGAAGTCGAGGCTGCGATCGAGGAGATGGTGCGGTGAGCGACGCCCCCGCGTCTGGTGAGGTCACGATGACCCGCAAGGACTACCAGACCGACCAAGAGGTCCGCTGGTGTCCCGGGTGCGGCGACTACTCGATCCTCGCGGCCGTGCAGCTGCTGTTCGCGGAGCTGGGTCTCGAGCGCGAGAACCAGGTGTTCGTGTCGGGTATCGGATGCGCGGCGCGTTTCCCGTACTACATGGACGTGTACGGGCTGCACAGCATCCACGGACGCGCTCCTGCCGTCGCGACCGGTGTCGCGCTGGCTCGGCCCGACCTCGACGTGTGGGTGGTGAGCGGCGACGGCGACGCGCTGTCGATCGGGGGCAACCACCTCATCCACTCGCTGCGCCGGAACGTGAACTTGAACATCCTGATGTTCAACAACCAGATCTACGGGCTGACCAAGGGCCAGTACTCGCCGACGAGCGAGGTCGGCAAGGTCACGAAGTCATCGCCCTTCGGCTCGCTCGACACACCGTTCAACCCCATCTCGATCGCGCTGGGTGCCGAGGCGTCGTTCGTGGCCCGGACCCACGACCTCGACCGCACTCACATGATCGACGTCATTCGTCGCGCCTACGAGCACCGCGGCGCGGCGTTCGTCGAGGTGTACCAGAACTGCAACGTCTTCAACGATGGAGCGTTCGGGGCCATCACTGCCAAAGATGCGCGAGCCGAGATGCTCATCAGCTTGGCGCACGGTGAGCCGATCCGCTTCGGCAACGACGGGCAGCGTGGTGTGGTGCTGAATGAGTTCGGTGAGTGCGTCATCGCCGAGGTCGCCGACGTCGGTGAGGATCGCCTCGTCGTCCATGACGAGCACCGCCCGGACCCTGCACTGGCGTTCGCACTCTCCCGGGTGTCGACCGGACCGACCATGCCAACGCCCATCGGGGTGTTCCGCGATGTCGAACGGCCGAGCTACGAGGTCGAGGTGCAGCAGCAGCTGGCCGCTGCCTCGGAACGCCAAGGTCCCGGCGACCTGGCAGCACTCCTGTCGTCCGGCGCAACCTGGGACGTGGTCTAGCGCGAGTGGTCCCGATCCTTGTGTTTCGGAGAGGCGTCAGTCGTCGAGTGCCCGGAACGCGATGCCCGTGCGGGGCTTCGGTGCGAAGAAGGTCGTCTTCTCGGGCATCCGGACGCCGGCCGCGGCCGCGACCCGGATCTGCTCGACGCTGACGCCCCGCAACAGAACCGCAGCGTCGGCATCGCCGGCCCGAACGACCGCCGCCACCTTCTTGGCGTCATCGCGGTACGTGAGGGCCGCGTCGCCGAGGACGGGGCGCACCATGGCGTCGAACCGGGCAGCATCGACCCCGTGCAGCGCGGCGGGTTCGGACGCGAGGCCGCGCGTGAGCGCACCGTCAGTCGGGACGACGAGGGCGAGTCCCTGACCGTCGACCAATCCGAGCGCACCACGCCGGGCCATCGCTGCCACGAGCCGCCCGACTCCGGCAGCCGTGTTCGGGCCGGCGTCCGCGACCAGACAGCTCGCGCTGAGCTGCTCGCGCAGCGCCGGCGGCGCGCCATCGACGAGCCGATGGATCGGATGCACGGCGAGCTGTTCGTCGGCGAGCTCGACGACCAACGTCATGATCGCGTCGACGCCCCTCGTGCCCGGCGCGTCGTCACGGTAGGCGCAGGCGGTCTCGAAGCGGTGATGCCCGTCGGCGAGCACCGCCGGAGCGCTCGCTACCAACGCGCGGATCGCGTCGAGCCGAGACGGGTCTTCGAGGACACCGAACTCGTGGCGCGTGCCCGCGCCGTCGATCGCGACCGCGGGGCAGGGCACATCGGCCAGCAGCCGGGTGAGTCCCGGGGCAAGGGAGAGCGCCCAGATCGGATCGAGGTTCGCGCGGGTCGCGCGCAGCAGTGCCAGACGATCGCTCCGCGCCTTCGGGAGTGTGCGCTCGTGGGGGAGGATGTCGCCCTCGCCTGCGCGCTCGGGCAGTCCCAGCGCGCCGATGACGCCGATCGTGTGGTGCTCGCCACCGCCGGGGCGAGGAGCCGTCATGCGGTACACCGTGAACGTGGGCACCGCGTCGAGGACGAGGACCTCATCGCGGCGCCAGGCAGTGAGCGCCGCGGCGGCCGTGGCGTATGCATCGCCGACCTCGCTGGCGCGCGGGAGGATCAAGCGGACGGCGTTGTGCGGGTCGGACTCCTCGAGCGCGACGCGTTCGTCTTCCTCGATGACATCATACGGCGGAGCGGTCACCACGCTGAGCGCCGCAGCGTCGGCATACCGCAAGGCGCGGAATGGGGTGAGATCGGGCACCGCGGGTCGCTTTCGTCGGGAGGGTGGCGATCTTCGCATACGGTCTGTGCGTGGATCGGGTTCCGGAGCACGCACCCGAGGCATACGACGCGTTCCAGGAGGGCAGCCGTCTGCTCGCGGCTGGCAACTCCCACGCCGCCGCCGTCGCACTCGAGCGGGCGCGCGATTTGGCTCCGGGACAGGGCTCGATCCACGAGACCTTGGGGCGCGCCTACTTCCGCACTGCCCGGTACCCACTCGCCCGGGACGAGTTCGCGCTTGCGATCGGCCTCGATCCGGTCAACGACTATGCGCACTTCGGGCTCGGACTCGCGTTGGCGCGCCTCGGCGACGTGCCCGCGGCTCGGCGCCATCTGAAGCTGGCCGTCGCGATGCGACCGCTCGACGAGTACCGCGCCGCCCTGGCCGAGGTCGTTGAGGAGGCGCCGCGTCAAGAGATGGGGGGCGACGGCGGACGATGAACGCCGCTGACCCCGAGCACGGCACGCCCGTCATCGGTTGTGATCTGGACGGTGTCATCTGGCGTGGTGACGACGCCATTCTCGGCGCCGCCGCCGGGATCGCCGCGCTGCGGGCCGCCGGGTTCCGGGTCGCGTTCCTCTCGAACAACTCGAGTCACGTGGTCGCGGACGTCGTCGCCAAGCTCGATCGATTCGGGATCATGACGGACCCGGCCGACGTGTTCACGAGTGCCCGGGCCGCGGCCGACCTGCTGGCGGGCGAACTCGCCCCGGGGTCCCGGGTTCTGGTGTGCGCCGGGCCCGGAGTGGCCGAAGCCCTGACCGGGGTGGGATTCGAGCCGGTGCGTGACCGTCCCGCTGCGGCCGTGGTCGTCGGCTTCCATCAGGACTTCGACTTCGCCGGGCTGACGCGCGCGAGCGACGCCGTGCGCGACGGAGCGCGCTTCGTGGCAACCAACCGAGACGCCACGTACCCGATCCCCGGTGGCATGGCTCCCGGGGCCGGTGCGATCGTCGCCGCCGTGGCCACCGCGAGCGGTCGTGAGCCCGAGGTTGCGGGGAAGCCGTCGGCGCCCACCGTAGCGATGGTCCAGCGAGAGCTCGGGACGCGAGGGGTGATGATCGGCGACCGACCGTCGACCGACGGTGCCCTGGCGGACGCCCTGGGCTGGCCGTTCGCACTGGTCCTCTCCGGGGTCACCGCAGCGATCCCACCCCTCGGTGGCGAAGCCATCCCGGACCCGCCGCCGGCGTATGTAGCCGACGACCTCGGTGTCCTCGCGCCCCGGCTGGTGGCCGCGTTCGCGCCGCGAGGTGCATGAGCGGTGTCGACGCCGAGGGGCCCCACGTCGCCCTGAGGGACAGGGCTCCGCGTAACCTTGGCCCTGCCACCCGAGGAGTCTGTCGTGACGTTCGCATCCAGTGCCCGATTCCCGCGAGAGCGCTGATCGGCGCATGCGCCGTCGCCTCGACGCCGAGATGGTCCGCCGCGGGCTGGTCGACAGCCGAGCGCGGGCGGTAGAGGCAGTGGCCACCGGCCGCGTCCTCGTCGGCGGTGCTCCGGCGACGACGCCGGCGCGACATGTCGCGGCCGACGAGCCGATCAGCGTGTCAGGTCCACCACCCCCCTTCGTGTCACGCGGCGGGGAGAAGCTCTCGGCGGCGCTCGACGCGTTCCCCGTCGCGGTCATCGGCCGACGGGCGCTCGACGCCGGCGCCTCCACGGGCGGCTTCACTGACTGCCTGCTCCAGCGGGGTGCGGCCGAGGTCGTGGCGGTCGACGTCGGACGGGGCCAGCTGTCCTGGCACCTGCAGACCGACGAGCGTGTCCGAACCCTCGATCGCGTCAACGTGCGCAACCTCGTCGCCGAGGACATCGGGGGCGCCGTGACCCTTGCCGTGGCGGACCTCTCCTTCATCTCACTCCTGACCGTCGCGCCGGCGCTGGCGCGATGCACCACTCCGGAGGCCCATCTCGTCCTGCTCGTCAAGCCCCAGTTCGAAGCAGGTCGGGCGCGCGTCGGCAAGGGCGGGATCGTGCGTGACCCGGCAGTGCACCGAGAGGTGCTCGTCGATGTCGCCACCGGGCTCGCATCCCAAGGCCTCCCGGTCGTCGGGGCGGTCGCGTCGCCGATCATGGGAGCCGACGGCAACCGCGAGTTCCTCGTGCACGTCGACCGCGCCGAGCGCGCCGTCGAGGTCTCGCGGCTGCTCGAGGTCGTCGCAGGGGAGCCTGCAACATGAGCGAGCGTCGACTCCGCACGGTCGGGCTGGTGCCCCACCGCGACCGATCCCTCGCCCACGAGCTGGCTCGGGCCGTGGCCGATCGCTTCGTGGGCCAAGGCATCACGGTTCGGGTTCCGGCACCCGATGCGGCGGTTACGGGCCTGGGCGAGTTCGCCGTCGATCCCGAGGCCTTCGCCGACGGTCTCGACATCGCGCTCTCGCTCGGTGGTGACGGGACGATGCTGCGGACCGTCGATCTGACGTACGAGGCCGGAGTCGCGGTCTTGGGCATCAACGTGGGCCAGCTGGGCTACCTCGCCGAGGTCGAGCCTGCCGACGTCGGAGCGGCACTCGAGCGCCTGCTCCGGGGTGACTACGAGGTGGAGGAGCGCATGGTCCTCCAGGTCACCGTCACCTCGGCCGGGGCCACGTCGGGCCGCTGGTGGGGTCTCAACGAGGCGGTCATCGAGAAGGAGCAGCCCGGGCGCCTCGTCCGCCTCGACGTCGCGATCAACCAAGCGTTCTTCACGACGTATGCCGCCGACGGCGTGATCATCGCCACCCCGACGGGATCGACGGCGTATTCGTTCTCGGCGCGCGGCCCGATCGTTTCGCCGCGACATCGTTGCCTTCTGCTCACGCCCGTGTCGCCGCACATGCTCTTCGACCGATCGCTGGTCCTCGACGCGGAGGAAGAGCTCTGCTTCACCGTCACCGACGGTCGGTGTGTCGTGCTGACGCTCGACGGACGCGAGCTCAGTCGACTCGTACCGGGCGACGAGGTCTCCTGCACGGCGGGGCCGAAGCCCGCCCGGATCGTTACGCTCGGGCCCCGCGACTTCCACCAGATCCTGAAGGCCAAGTTCGGGCTCGCGGACCGCTGACGATGCTGCACGAGCTCCACGTCACCGACCTCGGGATCGTCGACGACCTGACCGTCCTCGTCGGCCCCGGGCTGACCGCGATCACCGGTGAGACCGGCGCGGGCAAGACGCTGCTCGTCGAAGCGGTCGAGCTGCTGCTCGGTGGGCGCGCCGACGCGACGCTCGTGCGTCAGGGCGCCGCAGAGGCGCGCGTCGAAGGGCGCTTCGAGGACGCGGGAGGGAACGAGATCGTGCTGGCCCGGGTCGTCCCGAGTGACGGGCGAAGCCGGGCGTACGTCGATGGTCGTCTGGCGACGGTCGGCGAGCTCGCGGTCGTAGGCGCACGACTCGTGGATCTCCACGGTCAGCATGCGAGTCAGTCGCTCGTCGCCCCGTCGGTGCAGCGCGCCGCACTCGACCGCTTCGCGGGAGCGGCGGCCCTCGATCCGCTCGCCGAGCTGCGATCCGCCCGCATCGAGGTCCAAGGACTCGGCGGCGAACTCGCTGCCCTCGGGGGCGACGCAAGGGCGCGCGCACGCGAGATCGACTTGCTCCGCTTCCAGATCTCGGAGATCGAGGCTGCGGGCATCGAAGACGCGGGGGAGGACGTTGCGCTCGAGGCTGAGGAGGCGCTGCTGGCCGACGCCGTCGCTCATCGCGACGCGCTGCGCGACGCGTTCGAGGCGATCGAGAGTGACGGCCTCGATGCCGTCGGGACGGCGGTCACGGCGCTCGCCAGCCGTCGACCGTTCGCCAGTCTCGAGGAACGGCTTCGAGCGGTGCAAGCCGAGCTCGCCGACCTCGAACGTGAGCTACGGCTCATGGCAGAGGACATCGCCGAGGATCCGACGCGCGTGGAGGAGGTCCGGTCCCGACGGCGACTCCTGCGCGAGCTCGTCCGCAAGTACGGCGAGACCCTGACCGATGTCCTCGCCTTCGCTTCCGAGTCGCGGCGTCGACTCGCCGAGCTCGAGAGCTTCGACACTCGCGCCGCTGAGCTCGAGGCCGCCGCGGCCGAGGCCGATACGCGAGCCCGAGCGGCTGCGGCTGCGCTGTCCGCGGCGCGTCGCGTCGCAGCCCCAGCGCTCGCCGATGCGGTGAGTCGGCATTTCGCCGAGCTCGCGATGCCGGCGGCGCACCTGGAGGTCCAGGTCGAGCCGGGCCCCGCCACCGACGACGGCGCCGACGAGGTCTTGTACCTGCTCGCGGCGAACCCGGGGGAGCCGGCGCGACCGGTGGCCCGGGCCGCGTCCGGTGGCGAGCTCGCCCGTGCGATGCTGGCGCTACGCTTGGTGCTCACCGAGGCGCCGCCGACGCTGGTGTTCGACGAGGTCGACGCCGGCATCGGCGGCGAAGCCGGTACTGCGGTCGGTCGGCACCTCGCCGACCTCGGTGGGCGACACCAGGTCCTGTGCGTGACCCATCTGGCCCAAGTCGCGGCCCACGCCGACGCGCAGCTGGTCGTCGAGAAGCGCGAGGAGGGCGGGCGAACCGTGGCGACTGCGACACCGGTCGAGGGCGAGACGCGTCTCTCGGAGCTCGCCCGCATGCTCGGCGGGGTGGACTCCACGACTGCACGCCGTCACGCCGCCGAGCTACGCGAGCATGCCGGCGCTTCGATCGACGCCCGCCGTGTCAGCGGCTGATGCGCCTCCTCCAGCGTCGCCGTCGGGCGACGAGTCCCGCCGAGATCGTCGCGGTCGCGCGTGTGGGCCGTCGCACCAAGGATCTCGTCAAGCGACTCGAGCCCGGCGAGATCGCCATCATCGATCACGAGGACCTCGATCGGGTTGCGGCCGACGGCCTCGTGGAGTCCGGCGTCGCCGCCGTCGTCAACGCGGCGGCATCGGTTTCGGGTCGATATCCCAACCAGGGACCGATCCGGGTCGTGAAGGCCGGGATCGTGCTCGTTGACCGTGCCGGGTCCGACCTGCTGGACCGCGTGCGTGACGGCGAGATGCTGCGCATCCTCGGGGGTGAGGTGTGGCGGGGGGACGAGCTCCTCGCCACCGGGCTGCTGCCCGACGCCGACGAGATCGAAACGGCCATGGAGGACGCGCGGGCGACCATCGGAGCCGAGCTCGAACGATTCGCAGAGAACACCCTCGACTACATGCGGCGCGAGGCGCAGCCGATGTTCGAGCCGATCGTCGTCCCCCCGCTCGTCACGAAGTTCCAGGGGCGCCATGCGCTCGTCGTCGTGCGGGGGCACGACTACAAGGACGACCTCAGGGCTCTTCGCCCCTACATCCGCCAGTACCGACCGGCGCTGATCGGGGTCGACGGCGGCGCCGACGCCCTGCTCGAGAACGGCTTCAAACCCGACGTGATCATCGGCGACTTCGATTCGGTGTCCGAGCACGCCCTGCACATCGCGCCTGACCTCGTGCACCACGTCCACCCTGACGGTCGGGCACCCGGACGTGAGGCGCTCCTCGAATGGGGAGTCAAGTACCACGAGTTCGTCGCCGAGGGAACGAGCGAGGACGTAGCCATGCTGCTCGCGTGGGAGGCGGGCTCGACGTTGATCGTCGCGGTGGGAACCCATGCGACCATGGTCGAGTTCCTCGACAAGGGTCGGAGCGGTATGGCGTCGACGTTCCTCACCCGCCTGCGCCTCGGTCCGATGCTCGTCGACGCGAAGGGCGTGAGCCAGCTCTACGAGGGCCGAGTCCGCCGGCTCGACTGGGTGCTCCTCGTAGGCTCGGCGCTCGTGGTGATGATCGTCGTGGCCGTAGTGTCCGAGCCGATCCGTACGCTCCTCGATGGGTTCCGGTTCGCGTTGCGCGACCTGTGGTTCTCGATCACGCAGTGACTCGCCTCACATGATCAACTTTCGCTTCCACCTCGTCTCTCTCGTCGCCGTCTTCCTCGCGCTCGCGGTCGGGGTGGTGATGTGATACGGCATCCTCGGACAGCCCACCGTGTCGGGGCTACAGAGCCGCATCGACACGGTCGAGGCGAACGCGGAGGTTCGCCGGCAGGAGAACGAGCAGCTCCAGGCCGACCTCGATCGGGCCGACGCCGCGCTCGACGCGAGCTCCCCGTTCTCGGTGACCGACCGTCTGACGGACGTGTCGACAGTGGTCGTGGCTGTTCGCGACGTGGGTGACGATGCAGTGCAGCGGGTCGTCGCCCTGGCCCGGCGTGCCGGGTCTACCGCTCCGGGCGTCGTGTGGCTCGAGAGCAAGCTGTCGCTGCAGTCCAAAGACGACGCGAAGACGCTCGCGAGCGTGCTCGGCCTCCCGGCGTCGACGAAGCGAGCCGCGCTGCGGGCTGAGGCCTGGACGACGCTGGCCAGCCGTCTCGCCGTCGGCGCCGGTGGGGCAGAGCCGGATCCCTTCGGCGCGCTCGCCGACGCGGGCTTCGTATCAGTCGAGGGCGCGGGTGGAACGGAACCGAGTCTCGCCGACATGGGCGGGAGTGGCACGAGGGTCGTTCTCGCCGTCGGCCAGAGCGGGGGAGTGCAGGCGGGCCTCGTCGTCGGCAGCTTCGCAACCGCAGCGGTCCAGGCGAGCATTCCGCTCGTCGTGGGCGAGGTGTTCGCCGAGCAGTCCGGCGGAGGCGAACGCGGCGACGCACTCTCGCCGATCCTCGACGACGACACGCTCGCCGCCAGGGTCACGACGGTCGACGATCTCGAGTGGAGCGCCGGTGGGGTCGCCGCGATCCTCGGTCTCGCTGATCTCGGACGCGGCGTCGTGGGCCACTACGGCTACGGGAACGGTGCCGACCGGCTGCTCCCGGAGTGGTCTCAGCCGTGACCGCGGCCGACGCCGGCAAGGCTTCGGTCACGCGCGCCGCGGCGCACATGGGCGTCGCGACCGCCGCATCCCGCACCGTCGGGTTCGCTCGCATCCTCGTCGTCGCCGGCGTCCTCGGGACCACCTTTCTCGGCAACGCCTACCAGTCGTCGAACGCGGTCTCGAACGTGCTCTTCGAGCTCCTCGCCGCCGGCGCGCTCTCAGCCGTCCTGGTTCCGACGTTCGTAGCGCACCTCGATCGAGGCGACCAGGCCGAGACCGAACGCCTCGCCGGCCGGGTCCTCGGGATCGCGCTGGTCGCGCTCGGCGTCGTTGCCGTGGTCGGGATCCTGGCGGCCCCGCTGATCGCCGATGTGCTCACGTCGGGTGTGTCGAATCCCCACATCGCGGCCCAGCAACGTGACCTGTCGACATTCCTGCTCCGGTTCGTCATCCCCCAGATCCTGCTGTACGCGATCGGAGCAGTCGCGGTCGCGGTGCTGTACGCGAAGCGGCGTCTCGCGGTCACCGCGATGGCGCCCATCGGGCTCACCGTCGTTGTCGTCGTCGCGATGGGGCTGTTCCGGCTCGTCGCCGGACCCGATCCCGGCCTCGACCTGACCCTCGGTGAGCGGCTGATCCTCGCACTCGGCGCGACCTTCGGCGTGATCGCGTTCGTCGCCATCCCGACTGTGGCGCTCTGGCGGACGGGTTTCCACCTCGTCCCGCGACTCGGGCGCCGCGACGCTGCGGTGGGACACGTGCTCCGGCTCTCGGGCTGGGCGGTGTTCCAGCACTCGATGATCGGGCTGCTGCTCCTCGCGGCGATCGTCGTGGGGAACACGGTCGAGGGCGGGACCGTCGCGTACCAGGTCGCCTGGGTGTTCTTCCTCGCGCCGTACGCCATCCTCGCCCAACCGGTCCACACGGCGATCCTGCCGGATCTGTCGCGCCAGGCTGACGATCCCGAGCACTTCACCGTGTCGCTTCGGTGGGCGCTGGACTCGATGGCCGTGCTGGTGATCCCGGTGTCTGGCGCCCTGGTCGCCCTCGCCCTGCCGATCATGCAGGTCGCCGCGTTCGGGCAGGCGACGAAGGCCGGCGGCGTGGGGCTCCTCGCCGCCGCGCTCGCGTCGCTGGCGCTCGGCCTCTACACGTACTGTGCGTTCCTGCTGTTCGCGCGCGCCTACTACGCACTGGGTGACAGCCGCACCCCGGCCGTGGTCGCGCTCGTGTCGGCCGTCGCCGGGATCGCCGTGATGGTGGCCGGCGAGGCGTTCACGTCCGGTCGCCAGACGGTCGCGTTCATCGGCTTCGGACACTCGGCCGCGTACGCCGTGGGTGCCGTCGTGCTGTGGGTCGGCCTCGCCCGGCGGACCGGCCATCTGATCGTGCCGCGGTCCCTCGGACGCTCCGTGGTGGTCGCGGTCCCGCTCGCGCTCGGCGCGTGGGTGCTGTTCCAGGTCGTGGATCCGAACGGGCGCGTCGCCACTCTGCTGATGCTCGGCGGCGTCACCCTGGTCGGCGGCCTCGCGTACGTGCTCGGGCTCCGAGCCCTCGGCGGCGTGCCGAGCCTGCACCCGGTGCCACCGTCCCGTGCGGCGAACCCGAATCAGGTCCTGCCGACCGAGGCGTCGCCGTGAGGCCAGACGAGCAGGTGGCGGGCAAGCAGGTGGCGGGCAAGCAGGTGGCCGGCAAGCAGGACAGGATGAGTGCGATGTCGACATGTTGAAGCTCGGCAGGACCGTCGCAGTCGGGATCGCGTCTTCTGTGATCGTGACGGTCCTCCTTGTTGGCAACTTCGCCGCGCCTGCACATGCCAGCGACGCACGATCCGTTCGTCGGGTGTTCGTGTTCTCCCTTCCGCACGTCTCGTGGGAAGACCTCGAGAAGTTCTCGGACGAGGTGCCGAACCTGAACCGGTTCCTGGGACGTGCCGCCATAGCCGGGCTCACGACGCGCGCCGACCAGCGTTCCACGAAGCTGGCCGATGGCTACTTGACACTCGGCACGGGCACGCGCACCGTCGGTGATCCCGCGACCGACGGAGACGCTCTGGGAGTCGACGAACCCTTCGGCCGCGACTCCGCCGGCCAGGTCTTTCGCCAACGCACTGGCCGCGAGGTGCGTCACGGAATCGTCGCGCTCGCGATGCCGCGTGTCGTCGAGGCCAACGACGCTCTGCTCTATGACGCAGAGCCGGGCGCGTTGGCAGTGGCGCTACGCGACGCGGGCATCGATCGAGCCGTGGTCGCGAACGCCGACGGACGCCAGCCCGACTCGCCGCCGAGTCCGAGTGTCTCGAGCTTGCGCCGACAGGCTGCGCTCGCACTCGTCGACCCGCGGGGACGGGTTCCCGCAGGTCGCGTCGACGAGTCGATCCTCGAAGCCGACCCGACGGCCCCCTACGGGCTGCGCCTCGACGCAGACGCGACGGTCGGGGCGTTCCGGCGTGAGTGGCATGACCGGACCGTCGTGCTCGTCGAAGGGTCTGACCTCGTACGAGCCGACGCGTATCGGCCGTTCTCGACACCGATTCACCGTGACATCCAGCTCCGCCAGGCCCTGCGATCGACCGACAGGCTCTTCGGGCGGCTCCTGCGTGAGGTCGACACCGTGCGCGACGCTGTCCTCGTGGTCGGACCGACACATCCGACCCGTGCCATCTCGCTGACGGTGCTCGGCCTGCAGGGCCCGGGGATCCAGCCTGGCCTCTTGCGGTCGGGGACCACGCGGCGGTCCGGCTTCGTACAGCTGATCGACGTCGCGCCCACGATCCTCGACCTGCTCGACGTGCCCCGCCCGACGTCGATGGAGGGGCGCCCGGCCGAGGTCGGGGCAACCGGAGGATCGCCGGCGGAACGGCGCGATCTGATCGTCCACGCCGACGGAGCCGCCCAGTTCAGGGACAGGATCGTCGGCCCGGTGCAGGTCGCGTTCGTCGTCCTCGCGGGAATGCTCGTCGCAGGGGCCATCCTCGTACTCGGGCGCCCGCGTCCCCGGCGGTGGCGAGTGTGGCTCGGGACCTTCGGGCTCTGCGTCCTCGGCTTCACTCCCGCGGTGTTCCTCGCGCGCCTTGTTCCGCTCCATGAGGTCGGTGTGGTCGCGTACTGGACGTTCCTGGTGGTGGTGGCGGCAGCGCTGGGCACGATCTACCGCCGCATCGGCCGACACCGACCACTCGACGGTCTCCTCGCGGCATTCCTCGTCCCCGTCGGGTTGCTGCTGGTCGATGTGCTCATCGGAACGCCGCTCCAGTTCAACAGCGCGCTGGGGTACTCACCGACGGTCGCGGGGCGTTTCACGGGGTTCAGCAACCCGGCGTACGCGATCGTCGCGGCGAGCGCGGTCCTGGCGGCGCCGCTGATCGCACGGCGGATCGGCGGGCGGCGCGGCGCGTGGATCAGCGTGGCCTTCCTCGGCATGGTCATCGTCGTCGACGGGGTGCCGTTCTGGGGCGCCGACGTCGGGGGCATCCTGTCGATGGTGCCGGCGTTCGCCGTGACCTCACTGCTGCTCCTCGGGTGGCGGGTGCGCTGGAAGACGGTGGCATGGTCCGTGGTCGGGCTCGTCGTCGCGGTGGCAGGCTTCACCGCGCTCGACATGGCGCGCCCACCCGAGCGCCGCACCCACCTGGGACGGCTCGTCGAACGAGTCAACGATCGTGGCATCGGCGACCTCGTGGTCGTGCTGCAGCGCAAGCTCGGCGACAACCTCGGTTCGCTGAGAACCTCCATCTGGGGTCTCGTGCTGCCGATCACGCTGGTACTGGTCTACTGGTTGATCAAGCGGGCGCCGGCCCGCCTCCGTGCCGTCGACGCCGCGGTGCCCGAGGGCCGCATCGGAGGGATCGGGCTGGCCATCGTTGCGGTGCTCGGCTACGCGCTGAACGATTCAGGTGTCGCGATCCCTGGCGTGATGCTCGTCATCGCGATCGCCGCGTTCGTGTGGCTCCTGGTTCGCTTCGAACCCGGCGACCGGCCTGATGACGGCGAGCGACCTGACGAGGATCAGGACGCCCTGCGCGCCGAGCCGCCCGCCGTCGAGTCGGTCACGACCGCGGCCGCCCGGTCGTGACCGTCGTCCTCGGCCTTGTGGTCGGGGCGCTCACGGTGCTCCTGCTGCGGTTGGGCGCTCGGGGGATGCTGCGAGCGCCGGCGCTCACCCGCCCGAACTACCGCAACCACCTCTTGCCGACCGGTGGGGGCGTGCTCATCGTGATGGCGGTCCTGGTCATCGAGGCGAGCCGAGCCGTGCTCGGCGCGATGGGTATCGGTGACGAACCCGGCCTCACCGTCCAGCGCAGCGAGGTCCTGTTCGCGGTGGTCGCGTTCGGCCTCCTCGGACTCGTCGATGATCTGCTCGGCGACGGATCCACCCGGGGGTTCAGGGGCCACGTCCGGGCCCTCCTTCACGGCGAGATCACCACCGGGTTCCTGAAGCTCTTCGGTGGAGCCGCCGTCGCCATCGTGCTCGTCGCCACCCCCGGCTTCGCGACCGGACGCCGGCTGATCATCGATGCGGTGCTCATCGCGCTTGCTGCGAACCTCGGGAACCTGCTCGACCGCGCACCCGGGCGCACGATCAAGGCGGCGATGATCGCCTACGTCCCGCTCGCGATCGTGCTGGGTGATGGCGCGGTCGGCGTGGCGGTCGCACCGGCGATGGGGGCGGCCTTCGGGCTCCTCCCGGCGGATCTGCGCGAAGAGCTCATGCTCGGCGACGCGGGCGCGAACGTGATCGGTGCGGTCCTCGGGCTCGGCGTCGTGCTCGGTCGAGGCGAGGTGACCCGCACCACTGCGCTGATCCTGCTCGTCGGCGCGAACGTCGCGGCCGAAGTGGTGTCGTTCAGCTCGATCATCGATCGGGTCCCGCCCTTGCGGTGGCTCGACCGCCTCGGCCAACGGCCTGAGCGGCGCAACGGCCCCGAGAGCCGGGGTGAGGGTGAGCAGCCGGATCAGGGGGAGCAGTCGGAGCGCGCGTAGAGCACCCTGGCCTTGGCGCCGGGGAACCGCTGCAGAACCTCGTACCCCTCGTCGGCCAACCGGTCGGGGAGTGCGGCCAGGCTCCCAAGGCGATCCTTCGACCAGACGAGCACCGCGCACACGCGCGGGTCGGCCGCCGCCTTCCCGACCACGCCCGTGGTGATCCGGTGCTGCTGGAAGCGCTTCACCGACACGTCGACGAAGCCCGCGGGCACGCGCCGCTCCGCGCGCAACGCGAAACCGGGATCGTCACTGATGACCCACGCGTCGGCGGGAAGGGCGCGCAGCCGGTCGATGGCAGTCGTCTCGGCGCGCGAGTACGCGCCGGGCCAGAGGATGTCGCGGGTGTTCAGCACCCACCAGGGCACGAGGACGATGAAGAGCACCGCGAGCACACGCCACGGTGCCGGACGCAAGACCGCGAGGAGCGACAACGGAACCACCACCTGGGAGACGTGGGGGCGCCACATCGCGGGCTCGAGCACCAGGAACAGCACCTGCACGCCGAGCCATGAACCCAGGACGGTTCCCGCAAGTCGGATGCCGACCTGCTCTCCGGGAGCGGCAGGTACCCCGGGAGAGACAGCCCGACGCACCGGCCCCTCGATCCCGGTCGGCCCTCCATCGACGTGGGGGGAAGCGGGTTCGGCGCTCCGACGACGGCGCCACGTGATCACGGCGATCGTGGCGAGCGAGGCCAGCGCGGCGGCGACCACGAACGGGTCTCGTTCGGCCAGCGTCTGCAGCAGGGTCGTGAAGTTGCCGCCATAGCTGCGGAGCCGCTTCGAGTCCTGGTGATAGAGCACGGACTGGTCCCACACGCGATCCATCCCCCAGGGGAGCGCCGATGCGAGGAACACTGCAACTGCCACGGCGACCGCGGTGAGGAAGTCACGCACACGTCGGCCGCGCCACGTGGGAGGCCAGGTCGGAAAGAGAAGGAGAAGCCCGACCGGAATCGTCGCGGGTACGACGATGGGCTTCACGCAGAGCGCAGCGCCCATGGTGAGCCCGATCCCGATGGCGAGAAGGGTCGAGGGTCGTGCGTGGTAGCGGAAGGCGAGCGCGACCGCGACGACCGCCAGCGCCAGGGCCGGGCCGTCGCCGCTCAACGGCGCCGTCACGTACAGGATCGAACCGCTTGTCGCGACGAGACCACCGGCCAGCAGCGCTCCGCCGCGGCTGGTGACCCGCCGTCCAATCGCGTACGTGGCCACGACGGCGACCGCGCCTGCCGCGACGGTCAGGAGTCGGGCGCCGTTCATGGTGCGAAGACCGATCAGGTCGGCGAGCCCGAGCAACGGGTAGTGCAGCGGGCCCTGAGACGAGAACAGGTCACGGTAGGGCAGGTCGCCGTCGCGCAGACCGAGCACCACGGCGCCGTACTGGCCATCGTCGAACGTGAGGTGGCGAGAGGCGAAGAACGCCGGGATCCGGAGCAGGAGAGCGCCCAAGGCGAGGAGCGCGGCATCCATCCGCCAGGCATGACGCCACGGGTCGCGCCGGGAAGGTCGCGCGGTGATCACTGCGGCGACGCTAGTGGCGGGGTCGACCCGTACCCTGGTCAGCGCCCCTGGTGGCGTCCCGTGGCCTCGGCGTGGCGATCACCGGATCGGGCGCACCCGGGTGGTAACTTCACGACCGGTGGCCAAGCACATCTTTGTGACCGGGGGCGTTGCGTCGAGCCTCGGGAAGGGTCTCACCGCATCCTCGCTCGGTCGACTGCTCAAGTCCCGGGGCCTGCGGGTCACGCTCCAGAAGCTCGACCCGTACATCAACGTCGATCCGGGCACGATGAACCCCTTCCAGCACGGCGAGGTGTTCGTCACCGACGACGGCGGCGAGACCGACCTCGACCTCGGTCACTACGAGCGCTTCGTCGACGTTCCGCTGTCGAAGAAGTCGAACGCGACGACGGGCTCGATCTATCAGGAGGTGCTCGCGAAGGAACGGCGCGGCGCGTACCTCGGCCAGACGGTCCAGGTGATCCCGCACATCACCGACGAGATCAAGGATCGGATCCTGCGTCTCGCGGATGATGACGTCGACGTGGTGATCACCGAGATCGGTGGCACGGTCGGTGACATCGAGATCCTTCCGTTCCTCGAGGCAATCCGACAGTTCCGCAAGGACGTCGGGCGCGAGAACGTCTTCTACGTGCACGTCACGCTCGTACCGTTCATCGGACCGTCGGGAGAGCAGAAGACCAAGCCGACGCAGCACTCCGTCACGGAGCTGCGCAGCCGGGGAATCCAACCCGACGCGATCGTCTGTCGCTCCGATCGACCGATCCCGACGCGTCTCAAGGAGAAGATCTCCCAGCTGTGCGATGTGCCGGAGCAGGGGATCGTCTCCGCGATCGACGCCGACAACCTCTACGAGATCCCGCTCGTGCTCCATGACGAAGGCCTCGATGCCTACGTCTGCTCGATGCTGCGTCTCGACGATCGTCAGCCCGATCTCACTGCCTGGCAAGCTCTCGTCGACCGCGTGCGCAAGGCCGACCGCGTGGTGCGAATCGGCCTTGTCGGGAAGTACGTGAACCTTCCTGACGCGTACCTCTCCGTCGTCGAGGCGCTGAGTCATGGCGGCTACGAGTGCGGGTCTCGCGTCGAGATCGACTGGATCGCGTCGGATGACACCGAGGGGCTCCTCGCCGAAGGGCGTCTGCGTGACCTCGACGGCATCGTGATCCCCGGGGGCTTCGGCTTCCGCGGGATCGAGGGGAAGATCGCGGCAGTCGGCTACGCGCGCGAACACGGCATCCCGTTCCTCGGTCTCTGCCTCGGCATGCAGTGCGCCGTGATCGAGTTCGCGCGCGACGCATGCGGGCTCGAGGGTGCTGACTCGAGCGAATTCGCGCCACGAACACCGCACCCGGTCATCGACCTGATGGATGAGCAGCGCGACGTCGTCGACATGGGCGGCACGATGCGCCTCGGCATCTACCCTGCGCGTTTGCTCCCGGGTTCGATCATCGCCGACGCGTACGGCGAGGAGGTCGTGTACGAGCGCCACCGCCATCGGTACGAGGTCAACAACAAGTACCGGGCTCGTCTCGAAGAAGCGGGAATGGTCTGCTCGGGGACGTCTCCCGACGGTCGCCTCGTCGAGTTCGTCGAGCTGGCGACCACAACGCATCCGTTCTTCGTCGCGACACAGGCCCATCCTGAGTTCAAGAGTCGCCCGGACCGGCCGCATCCGTTGTTCGCCGCGTTCGTGCGTGCCGCGACATCTCGTGCCGACGGGCGAGCCCCGCGCCTGCCGATCGATCTCCCGGCAGATCGTCCAGCTGATCGTCCACCCGAGCTGGTGCCGCCCGCCACCTCGTGAGCGGGTTCCGCGTCGTCGAGACGGCGCCGTGTTGGCGGGGTGCGTTCCTCGAGGTCGTCGACGCGCACATCGTCGCCTCCGACGGTTCGACCTTCCAACGCGACGTCGTCCGCCACCCCGGAGCGGTCGTGATCGTCCCCGTGACCGAAGATCGGACGCACGCCATCCTTGTGCGCCAGTTCCGCGCCGCAGTCGATGATGACCTCCTCGAAGTGCCGGCCGGAAAGCGCGACGTCGACGGGGAGCCGCCGGAGGAGACGGCGCGTCGAGAGCTCGCGGAAGAGATCGGGTACCGGCCCGGTCGCCTCGTCAAGCTGTGCGAGTTCTTCAACTCGCCGGGGTTCAGCGACGAGTACACGCACCTCTTCTGCGCACTTGACCTCGAGCCGCTCGCTGAGGCCCACGCGGTCACGGCCGAGGAGGCCGCGATGACCGTGGAGCACATCCCGTTCACCGATGTCGATGCCCTGATCGAGCGGCGTGAGATCGTGGACGCCAAGACCATCATCGGCTTGATGCAGGCGCGCCGCTATCTCGAGAGCACCGCGGGACGGCGTGGCTGATCGCCTCGAAGCGGTGCTCTCCGAGCACGCGACGTGGCTCGCGGTCGAACGGGGTCTACGCCCCAACACGCTCTCGGCCTACCGCCGTGACCTCCGCGCCTACGAGAGTTTCCTACGCTCCCGCGGCGTCGATGACCCCGCGGCGATCGACGAGTCGTACGTGCGCGACTACATGGCGGCGCGGTCCGCTGCGGTCGACGACGGGCCGCCGCCCGCACCGGCGACGGTGGCGCGTGCCCTCGTTGCGGTGCGCTCGTTCCATCGGTTCTGCGTCGATGAAGCGTTCGTGTCGACCGACCCGAGCGAAGACGTGCACGCGCCGAGGGTGCCGCTCGGAATTCCCAAGGCGCTGAGCGAGGCCGACGTGAGCGCGTTGCTCGCGAGCGTGACCGGTGGGGACCCTCGCGCCCTGCGCGACCAGGCGATCCTCGAAGCCCTGTACGCGGGTGGTGTGCGGATCACAGAGCTGGTCGGACTCAATCGTGCCGATCTCGACCTCGAGGGCGGTCTCGTGCGCGTGTTCGGCAAGGGAGCGAAGGAGCGCATCGTGCCCATCGGGCGTCCGGCACGCGCGGCCATCGCCACCTACCTCGACGCCGGAAGGCCCGAGCTGCTCGCGAGGGCCCGTGCCGGGCCGCGCGCCGGCGACGCCGTGTTCCTCAACGCCCGAGGCGGTCGCCTCACCCGCCAGGGCTGCTGGGGGATCGTGCAGGCCGCAGGGACACGCGCGGGGCTGGGCGATCGGGTCCACCCGCACGTCTTGCGCCACTCGTGCGCAACCCACCTCCTCGACCATGGCGCCGACATCCGCGTTGTCCAGGAAGTGCTCGGGCACGCGAGCGTGTCGACGACCCAGGTGTACACGAAGGTCTCGGCGAAGCGTCTGCGGGCGGTCTACGAGGCTGCCCACCCGCGGGCTCGCACGATCCCGATCGCCTGAGGAATCGCCGCCCCCCGGCGGTAGCATTGGGTCATGTCCGCATCGAGCCTCGCGACCATCCGCGCCCAGCTCCAGGAGGAGCGAGGCCGCCTTCGGGAGCGGCTCCACGAGCTGGGGCTCGGTGCCGACGACGCGCTCGACTTCGACGGTGGGTTCGCCGACTCGAGCCAGGTGACGGCCGAACGGGGCGAGATGGAAGCCCTCGCCGGCACGCTCAACGACACGCTACGCGAGGTCGAGGACGCGCTCGCCAAGCTCGACGACGGCACCTACGGCCGCTGCGAGGCGTGCGAAGGGCCGATTCCCCAGGCGCGGCTCGAAGCCAAGCCGGCGGCGCGTCTCTGCATCGCCTGCGCTTCCAAGTCCCGCTGACGGCGTGCGCCTTCGCGAAGCCGTCGTTCTCTTCGGCTGCCTGGTCGTCGCGATCATCCTGCACGAGATCAGCCACGGAGTCGTCGCGCTCTGGTGTGGCGACGACACGGCGAAGCGGGCAGGGCGGCTCACCCTCAATCCCGTCCCGCACGTCGATCCGTTCGGGTCGCTGATCCTCCCGGCAATGGGCGCCCTCGCGGGCCTCCCGGTGATCGGCTACGCGAAGCCGGTGCCGGTGAACCCGCAGCTGCTGCGACGGCCGCGCCGCGACATGGTGCTGGTGAGCCTCGCCGGTCCGACGACCAACTTCCTGCTGATGGCGCTCGCCGCGCTCGCGGCGCGGTTCCTGGTCGCGCAAGGCCGAGGCCTCGGTGGCGCTCTCGACGCATCGACATCAGACCTCGTCGTCGAGATCGTGTTCTCTTTCGCGGTGGTCAACCTGCTCCTCGGCCTGTTCAACCTGCTCCCGATCCCACCACTCGACGGCTCCGCCCTCTTGGAGCGCGCGCTTCCGCAGGAGTGGCTGCCAACGTGGTATCGGTTCCGACCCTACGGGCTGGCGGTCATCTTCGCGCTCGTCTTCTTCACCGGCGTCGTGAGCACGCTCATCACGCCGTTCTACGACGCGTTGTACAACTTCGTGGTGTCATGAGCTGCGCCCCATGAACTGCCTCCGATGAAACGGGCCCGGCATCTCACCCGCCGCTTCTTCGCAGCGTTGTGGCCGGGGCGCCCCGCAGCGAGCGACGATGCCTGGGTTCGCACCTTCGTGAACCCGGCGGAGTACGAGATCTGGGCGCGGATGGCGAACCACGACCGTCGACACTCGATCGGGGTCGCACGTAGCGTCCAAGTCACGTTGTCGGGTACCGCGTACGCCGACCAGCCCGAGTGGCTCGAAGCGGCGCTCCTGCACGATGTGGGCAAGCTCGACTCGCGACTGGGGATCTTCGGGCGCGTTGGCGCCACCCTCGCGGGCTGGGCTGCAGGACATGACATGGCCGACGTTTGGTCGGGGAAGCGGGGGATCACCCGACGGGTGGGTCTGTACCTACGACACGGCGAACTCGGCGCGACGCGCATCCGCTTCGTCGGCGGGAGCGAGTCGGCCGCGCGTTGGGCAGCCGCCCACCATGAACCCGACACGTGGTCGGCGACGGGCATCCCGACGCCGGTGATCGAGGCACTCCACGCGGCCGACGACGATTGACCCGACTTGCTACGGGTCGGAGCGGGTCCGTCAGAAGAAGTACTCACCCGCCCCGCTCATGCGCGGGGAAGCAGGCCGACTGCGTCGCGGACTCTGGTGATGACCTTGGTCGCGATCGCCTCGGCCTTGTCCGCGCCGAGCGTGAGCAGCGCCGTCACCCGGCCCGGGTCGGCTTCGAGCTCCTCGTAGCGCGCCCGTAGTGGCCGGAGGAACTCGACGACCGCTTCGGCGGTCGCGGCCTTGAGCGCGCCGTAGCCCTTGCCGGCGTGGTCGCGCTCCACGTCGGGGATCGCCTTTCCGGTCGCGGCGGCGAGGATCTGGAGCAGATTGGCGACACCGGGCTTCTGCTCGGGGTCGAAGCGAATGTCGGACTCCGAGTCGGTGACCGCGCTCGTCAGCCGTTTGGTGATCACCCCGGGATCGTCGAGGAGGGCAATCGTCCCTTGGGGTGAGTTGGCCGACTTCGACATCTTCGCGGTCGGGTGCTGTAGGTCCATGACTCGCGCGCCGAATGGCGGGATCGCGGCCTCGGGGACCACCAGGGTCTTGCCGAACCGATGGTTGAAGCGCAACGCGATGTCACGCGCGAGCTCGAGATGTTGGCGTTGGTCGTCACCCACGGGAACGCGGTCGGTGTCGTAGGCGAGGATGTCGGCAGCCATGAGGACCGGGTAGTCGAAGAGCCCTGCGCTCACGGACTCCTGCCCTCGGCCCTTCTCCTTGAACTGCGTCATCCGGCGCAATTCGCCGACGGTCGCAACGCAGTTGAGGATCCACGTGAGCTCGGTGTGCGCGGGGACGTGGCTCTGCACGAACAGCGTGCAGCGGTCGGGGTCCAGGCCGGCTGCGAGCAGGATCGTCGCAGTACGCCGCGTCTGCTCGGCCAACTCGGCCGGGTCGTACGGGGACGTGATCGCGTGGAGATCCACCACGCAGTAGATGGCGTCGTGGGTGTCCTGGTCGGCCACCCACTGGCGTACGGCCCCGAGGTAGTTGCCGAGGTGCATGTCGCCCGTGGGCTGGATGCCGCTGAACACCCGTGCCATGGGCCGACACGGTACTTGGCCGGGTTCGGGTGACCGCGGCCGATATCCTCGACCGTGATGGGCTACGAGGTCTCCACCCCCGTCTTCGCGGGCCCGTTCGACCTGCTGCTGCACCTGATCCTCACGCAGGAGGTCGATCTCTGGGAGGTCTCGCTCGCGACGATCGTCGACGCCTACCTCGTCGAGCTGGAACGGCTCGGGGACCTCGACCTCGAGGTCGCGACCGAGTTCCTCCTGATCGCCGCGACGCTGGTCGAGCTGAAGACCCGTCGACTTCTGCCGGGGCCGGCCGACCTCGAGCTCGACGAGGAGCTCCTCCGCTTCGAGGAACGGGATCTCCTGCTGGCGCGGCTCCTCGAGTGCAAGACCTTCCAGGACGCGGCACGCTCGATCTCGACGCTCATGCGCCGCGCCGAGCGGAGCCTGCCCCGCCAAGCCGGCCCAGAGGAGCCCTTCCGCTCGCTCGTCCCGGACCCCCTCGAGCGGGTTCCCCCCCGAAAGCTGCGCGACGCGGCGCGACGCGCGCTCACGCCCCGGCTCGAGGAACAGGTTCGTACTGATCACATCGCGCCGATCCGCGCGAGCGTCGCCGACGCGATCAGCCTGCTCCTTGATCGCGTCCCCGAGCGCGGAGCGATCTCGTTCCGCGAGCTCGCAGCCGATGCAGAGTCGCGCATCGACGTCATCGTGCGCTTCCTCGCCGTGCTCGAGCTGTTCAAGCAGGGCTTCGTCGAGCTCGACCAGGTGGAGAACTTCGGTGTGCTCGAGGTGCGTCGCGCCCTCGATGCCGACGCCGCACTCGACGCTGCGAGCATCGCCGACTGGGACGAAGCATCGGAGACCGCACTGAAGGGGGAGCGCGAGCAACCGTGACGATTTCCGATCCCGACGATGTCACCATCGACGGCGACCTCGCCGCTGCCGACGAGCTCGCCACGCCGGATCGCGACCATTCGGGTGACGAAGCCCGGCGCGCGATCGAGGCCGTCGTGCTTGCAGCGACAGAGCCGGTCGAACCTCAATTCCTGGCCGAGCTGGTCGAGCTTCCGATCGCTCGCGTCGAGGAGTTGTGCGCGGACCTCGTGCGTGAGTACGAGGAGACCGGGCGCGGGTTCGTGCTGGCTCGCGTCGCCGGCGGGTACCGGTTCCAGACCCACCCCGACCTCGCGCCGTACGTCGAACGGTTCGTTCTCGAGGGTCAGCACGTCCGATTGTCGGGCGCAGCGCTCGAGACGCTCGCGATCGTGGCCTACAAGCAGCCGATCGCGCGAGGACAGGTCTCCGCGATCCGCGGTGTCAACGTCGAGACCACGCTCCAGACGCTCGTCGCCCGGGGCTACGTCACCGAAGTCGGACGCGACCCGGGGCCGGGGTTGGCCGTGCTCTACGGAACCACGCTTGCGTTTCTCGAGCGTATCGGCCTCGACTCCATCGACGACCTCCCGCCACTCGGTGACTTCGTGCCCGACGCGAGCATCGTCGAGGCTCTCGAGCGCGGCTTGCGGATGCCCGACGACCCGCTCGCTGACCCTGAACCTGGCGACCGACCTGACGATGAGGGCGACGACGCCTGACCGAGCGGACGCCCCGGCCCGCCCCGACGACGAGGGACGAGAGCGGATCCAGAAGGTCCTCGCGCGTGCGGGCTTCGGGTCGCGCCGCGCGTGCGAGCAGCTCATCGCCGCGGGTCGCGTCACGGTCGACGGCGCGCTCGCGCGTCTCGGCGATCGAGCCGACCCCGATGACCAGCGCCTGGCCGTCGACGGTGTGCCGGTCATCACGCGACCGGGCCTCGTGTACTACCTGTTGAACAAGCCGCCGCAGGTCGTGACCACAGCGCAGGACCCTCAGGGTCGGCCCACCGTGGTCGAGCTCGTTCCTGAAGAGCCCCGCGTCTTCCCGGTCGGCCGTCTCGACTTCGAGACGGAGGGCCTCCTGCTGCTGACCAACGACGGCGAGCTCGCACAGCTCCTCACGCACCCGAGCCATGGTGTCGAGAAGACGTACCTCGCCGAGGTCACCGGCGCGGTCGAGCCGGGGGTCATCCGGGCACTTCGCAACGGTGTCGACCTCGACGACGGGCGCACCGCGCCGGCGCGCGTGCACGTCGTGCAGTCGGGCCCGGATCGCAGTGCCATCGAGCTGACCATCCACGAGGGCCGGAACCGCCAGGTGCGGCGGATGTGCGCTGCGGTCGGACTCACGGTGCACCGACTCGTGCGAACACACCTCGGCTCGCTCCACGACTCGCGCCTCGCCCCGGGCACGTGGCGCGCGCTCCGGCCCGCGGAGGTCCGCACGCTCTACAAGTTGGCTCTCGAAACGGCACCCGGGGACGCGCAACCCTCGCACTAACCTCGATCGGCGTGAGGCTGCGGGCGCTACGGGGCGCCATCACGTGCGACGAGAACTCCAAGGCCGAGATCGTCACCAAGACCCAGCGGCTCGTCGAAGAGCTGCTCACGCGCAACGAAGTCGACCATGACGACCTCGTGAGCATCATCTTCACCGCGACCGACGATCTCACGGCGGAGTTCCCGGCCACGGCAGCCAGAGCCCTCGGCCTCGGCGACGTGCCGCTCCTGTGTGCGCGCGAGCTGGCAGTCGAACACGGACTCGCCCGCGTCGTACGCGTCCTCGTTCACTGCCACACCGAGCAGTCGCGCGCCGAGCTCCACCACGTCTACCTCGACGGCGCACGAGCACTGCGCGACGACCTGCCCGCGTGAGGCGCGTCGGCATCGTCGGTACCGGGCTGGTCGGAGGGTCGGTGGGCTTGGCGCTCCGGCGTTCGGGCGTCTCGGTCGCCGGGTTCGACCGTGACCCGGTGCACCTCCAACGGGCGGTCGAGATCGGAGCGATCGATGAGGCCGTCGCGACCGGCGCCGAGACCACCACGGGCGCCGACGTGGTGCTCGTCGCGATCCCCGTCGGTCACATCGCCGATGTGGTGATCCAGGTGCTCGACGCGGGCGCCAACGCGGTCACCGACGTCGGTTCGGTCAAGGCTCCGATCGTCGACGCGGTCGCAGCCGCCCGACCGGCGCTCGCGGAGCGATTCGTCGGCGGTCATCCGATGGCGGGATCGGAGCAGGAGGGGCTCGACGGCGCGGACGCTGATCTCTTCATCGGTACGACGTGGGTGTTGACGCCGACCGGTCACACCGACACCGCTGCGTTCACGAGCGTCCGCGCGCTCGTCGGGCTCGTCGGCCCGGAGGTGCTCGCGGTCAGTCCCGAGCATCACGACGCGCTGGTCGCCGTCGTCAGCCACGTACCGCAGCTCGCGGCGACGACGCTGATGGACGTGGCGGCAACCCGCGGCGAGGAGCACGCCACGCTCTTGCGACTTGCCGCAGGAGGCTTTCGCGACATGACGCGCATCGCGTCGGGTCATCCGGGGATCTGGCCCGACATCTGCGTCGCGAACCGCGACGCCATCGTCACGGCGCTCGACGCGTACCTCGCGGCACTCGAGCGCGTGCGCGGTCTCGTGACCGAGGGCGATCGCGACGGACTCCTACAGCTCCTCGAGCGCGCGCGCACTGCCCGACGGAGCCTTCCCCGCGGCATCGCGTCCGGCGAGCTGCTGGCTGAGCTCCGGGTCCCGATCCTCGATCGTCCCGGGTCCCTCGCCGAGGTCACGACTCTCGCCGGAGGGATGGGCGTCAACATCTCCGACGTCGAGATCGCGCACTCAGTCGAGGGCGGGGGCGGCGTGCTCGTGTTGGTGATCGCCGCGCGCGATGCTGACGCGTTCGTGGGCGCGCTCGCCGGGCTCGGCTACCACCCGGCGAGGACGGAGCTCCCGTGAGCGCGCCCGAAGACCTCGTCATCACCGGCGGCGCGCCGATCCGGGGGCGCCTGCGCCTTCCCGGGTGCAAGGGGATCTCGCATCGGGCGCTCCTCTTCGGTGCCATCGCCGAGGGCGATTCGCGCGTTCGCGGGCTCGCATCCGGTCAGGACGTCCGCAGCACTGCGAGAGCACTCGTGGCGCTCGGCGTGACGGTCCACGACATCGATGGCACGACGACCGTCGCCGGTCGGGGATTCGACGGTCTGGTCGAGCCCAGCACCGTGCTCGACTGCGGTAACTCGGCGACGACGATGCGCATGCTCACCGGGTTGCTTGCGGGGCGTCCTTTTCTCTCGGTCCTGACCGGTGACGCCTCGCTGGTCGAGCGCCCCATGGCGCGCGTGGCAGCACCTTTGCGGACGATGGGCGCACGGATCGACGGGCGCCACGACGGCGAGCGCGCCCCACTCGTCGTGCGTGGAGGCGCGCTGACCGCCACCAGCATCCGCCTTCCGGCAGCGAGCGGTCAGGTGAAGACGGCGCTCGTCCTCGCCGCGCTCCAGGCGGCAGGCACGACCGAGATCGTCGAGCCGGCCCCGAGCCGCGACCACACGGAGCGCATGCTGGTTGCGAGCGGCGCCCCGATCCAGCGGATCGACGACCGGAGCTTGCGGGTCACTGGGGGTGCTCCGACTCCGTTCGATCTCGACGTGCCAGGAGATCCGTCGTCGGCAGCGTTCTTCGTCGTCGCGGCCGTGATCACGCCGGGCTCCGAGCTCCTCCTCGAGGACGTGCTGCTCAATCCCGGGCGGATCGAGTTCGTCGAGGTGCTCCAACGGATGGGCGCACACATCGAGCTGCACCAGCGCGACACCCGGCTCGGTGAACCGGTCGGCGACATCGCCGTCACGTCCGGACCGCTCGGCGCGACCGTGGTCGACTGTCACGAGGCCATCATCGACGAGGTCCCGGCCCTCGCAGTTGCCGCCGCGTTCGCCGACGGCGTCACCGAGTTCCGGGAAGCGGCCGAGATGCGGGTGAAGGAGACCGACCGCATCGCCACGCTCGAGCAGGAGCTGTCGAAGCTCGGTGTGGGCGTGGAGGCCCGGCCCGACGCCATGACCGTCCGCGGGGGCGCGCCCCGCCGCGCCACGTTCGACAGTCACGGTGATCACCGGATCGCGCGCGCCGCAGCAGTCGCGGCGAGCGCGTTCGACGGGGAGTCCCGCATCATCGGGTGGCGCGCCGCCGCCGTCTCGTACCCTGCGTTCGCCGACGATCTCGCCCGGCTCACCGGGAGTGGTACATGAAGCGCGTCGTCGCGATCGACGGTCCGTCGGGGGCCGGCAAGTCCACTGTCGCCCGGGGCGTCGCCGACGTGCTGGGCTCGAGCGTCCTCGACACCGGTGCCATGTACCGTTCGGCGACCCTGGCGGTGTTGCACCGCGGTGTCGACCCAGAAGATGCCGAGGCCTGCGCCGACGTCGCCCGCGCGGCCGACATCGACCTTCGCGACGGGATCCGCCTCGATGGTCGCGACGTCACCACCGAGATCCGCGGCCCGGCCGTCACCGCAGCTGTCTCGACCGTCTCGGCCCACCCTGGGGTACGAGCCGTCCTGGTCGCCCGCCAGCGCGAGTGGGCCGACGCCCATGGAGGAGGAGTGATCGAGGGACGCGACATCGGGACCGTGGTATTTCCTGACGCGGCAGTGAAGGTCTTCCTCACTGCGAGCGATGCCGAACGGGCGCGCCGACGCCAACGAGACGAGGTTGCGGCGGCGCGCGAGGTCGACGTTGAACGCGTGCGCGAGGATCTCGATCGGCGGGACCGACTCGACTCCACGCGCAAGACGTCGCCATTGCAAGCCGCAGTGGACGCGTGGGTCGTCGACACGACGGAGCTCGCGATTCCCGAAGTCGTCGCGGAGATCGTCGAGCGCTACAGAGCGGCCACGGGTGCGCAGACATGATGGAGCAGGCATGACCTTCTACGGCTTCGTTCGCGCGATCGTCCTTCCGCTCTGCCGGCTGCTGTTCCGCGTCCAGGTCGCCGGGTCGGAGCACATCCCGAGCTCGGGCGTGTACATCCTCGCTCCGTCGCACCGATTGATCCTCGACCCGGCGTTTGCCGCGTTCGCGACACCTCGGCGGGTCCGCTTCATGGCCAAGCGGGAGATCTTCACCACCCGTATCGGCCGGCGCCTGTTCTCGGCACTCGGCGCAATCGAGGTCGACCGGGGCTCGACCGACCGCCGAGCGCTGCGGGCGTCGCAGGCCGCGCTCGAGTCCGGCGAGCCCCTGGGCATCTTCCCCGAGGGAACGCGCCGTGACGGTCCTGCCATCGAGAACCTCTTCGACGGCTGCGCCTACCTCGCACTGAAGCTCGACGTGCCGATGGTGCCGGTGGGGATCGGCGGGAGCGAGGCGATCATGCCGACGGGGCGGCTGCTCCCGAGGATCCGACGCGTCGCCGTCGTGATCGGTGCGCCGATCGAACCGCCGCAGACCACCGGAGTACGGCGACGATCCGAGGTGGGCGACCTGGCCGACGTCCTGCGTGAGCGCCTCCAGGTGTGCTTCGAGGAGGCGACCGCATGGGCCGCCGGAGCGCAGGCGCCGAGATCAGGCGTCGTTGCCGAGCGTCGCGAGGACGGCTGACGCGTCGGTTCCGCGGTCGTCGCTGAACGGTCCGCCGCCCGTGCGTCCGGCCGCGGGATCGCCGCCAACGAGCAACGCCGCCACCGTGTCCAGCGTTGGCATGAGCTCGCGGAGCTCACGCGGCGGCGGGAAGTACTCGGCTTCCTCGGTCACAAAGACCGGCTCGACGCCATCGCGAGGCGCAAGCTTCGTGATGACGGCCTGCACCAGATCCTCGGGCGCACTCGCGCCCGCGGTCACTCCGACGATCGACGCGCTCCCGAGTGCGGCGACATCGAGCTCTTCGGGCCCGTCGACGCGCAGGACGCGAGCACAGCCGGCCTCGTTGGCGACCTTCGCGAGCGCGATGGTGTTCGAGGAGTTCGAGCTGCCGATGACGATCACCGCGTCGGCCCGGATCGCGATCTCACGCAGCGCGGCCTGCCGGTTGGTGGTGGCGAAGCAGAGGTCGTTGCGTGCGGCGGTCCACAGCTCGGGGAACTGCTCGCGGGCGCGCTCCATGATCCCCTCCCAATCGTGGAGGGCGAGCGTCGTCTGTGCGAGGAGTGCCACGCGCTCGGCGTCGTGGACGGTGGAGAGCACTTCGTCGAGGTCACCCTCCCGCTCGACGAGCCGCATCGCATCCCGTGCGACGGCGAGCGTGCCGACTGCCTCGTCGTGGCCCTCGTGGCCGACATACAGGATCGTGTAGCCCTTCGACGCCCGGACCTTGGCCTCGTGGTGCACCTTGGTGACGAGTGGGCAGACGGCGTTGACCACGAATCGCCCACGCTCGCGTGCGCTCGCGACGATCTCTGGCGCGCTCCCGTGCGCCGAGAGCATGAGCGGCGCGCCCGCGGGCACTTCGTCGATGTCGTCGACGAACATCACTCCGAGCTGGTGGAAGCGATCGACCACGAGCCGGTTGTGCACGATCTCGTGGTAGCAGTACACCGGCGGATCAAACGCCCGCACCATCCAGGCCAACGCCTTGATGGCCATCTCCACGCCGGCACAGAAGCCGCGGGGCTCGGCGAGGAGCACGCGTTCGACCCGCGCGGGTTCGGCCATGACCCAGCGTACGCCGAAGGAGGGTGCACGCCGAAGCAGGGTGCACGCCGAAACAGGAGGGCGGGCTTCTACGGGTCGTCCCGTAGACTCATGTGCATGCCGACCGCCCGCGTCACGGCGGTCGCGCCCGATTCTCCGGCTGCGTCCGTGGGGATGCTGGCTGGCGACGAACTCCTCAGCGTCAACGGCGAGACGGTGCGCGACGTCATCCAGTACCAGATGCACGCTGACGAGCCGCGCGTCGAGCTCGAGGTGCGGCGCGGCGGGCTGGAGCGCCAGATCGTCGTGGCCAAGGACGCGGGGGAGCCGCTCGGGCTCCAGCTGTCGAGCCCGGTCTTCGACCGCGTGCGCACGTGCGACAACCACTGTCCGTTCTGCTTCATCTACCAGCTGCCGGCCGGGATGCGCCCGAGCCTCTCGGTGAAGGACGACGACTACCGCCTCTCCTTCCTCTACGGGAACTTCACGACACTCACGCGCTTCACCGAGGCCGACCTGGAGCGGGTCGTGTCGGAGCGCCTCGGGCCCCTCTACGTCAGCATCCACGCGACCGACCCCGAGCTGCGGGCCCGGCTCCTGCGCAACCGCCGGGGGGCCACCAGCCTCCGCTGGCTCGGCGCCCTCCTCGAGGCGGGCATCGAGATCCACGGGCAGATCGTCGTGTGCCCCGACCTCAACGACGGGGACGCGCTCGACACCACGTTGCTCGGGATCCTCGACCGTTACCCGCGGCTCGCGACCGTGGGCGTCGTGCCGCTGGGCGTGAGCGCGCACACCGCAGAGCCCGAGCTCCGACCCCACACGGCCGCCGAAGCGGGTCGGGTCATCGACACCATCGAGACCTGGCAGCACCGATTCGCCCGCACGCTCGGGCGCCGGCTCGTGTACGCCGCCGACGAGTACTACCTGCTCGCCTCTCGGTCCTTTCCGGCGCTCGACGAGTACGACGACGTCGCGCAGCACGAGAACGGCATCGGCATGGCGGTCACCTTCAGCCGTGAGGTCGATGCGGCGCTCGCCGGCGCGACGGTCGACGGCGTGCGAGGGCGCACGGGGTTCTTCGCGTCGGTCGATGGCGCGCCGGCGATGGGGTATCGAGCGAACCGCGATGCGCCGGTAGCGTTCTGGGTTCGCTCGGAGCGCCCTATCGGCATCGTGACGGGAGAGTACGGCCGGCGCGTGCTCGATCCACTTCTCGATCGCCTGTCGGCTGCCGCAGGCGTGCCGGTGCGCACCGTCCCGGTCGCGAACGAGTTCTTCGGCGGCAACATCGCGGTTACCGGCCTGCTCACCGGCTCCGACGTCGCGCGCGCGCTGGCCGAGCAGCCGGCCGGGGATCGCTACCTGCTCCCGGACGTCGTGCTCTCCGAGGGGCGGTTCCTCGACGACACCACGCCCGCGGATCTCCCACTCCTCGTCGAAGTCGTCCCGACCGACGGGGCCGCGCTCGTCGCCGCCGTGCGCGCATGAGCTTGCCCGTCGTCGCGATCGTCGGGCGACCGAACGTGGGGAAGTCGACGCTGGTGAACCGCATCGTCGGCCGGCGTGCCGCGATCGTGCAGGAGAAGCCCGGGGTCACCCGGGACCGCAAGGAGCTCGAGGCGAGCTGGTGTGGCCGGAGCTTCGTCGTCGTCGACACCGGCGGCTGGCTCCCGGCTCACGCGGCCGCCGCCGACCCCGCAGTGCTGGTGCGCCAGGTCAGCGAGCAAGCCGAGCGCGCGATCGCCGAGGCCGACGTGATCCTGTGCGTCGTCGACGTGACGGTCGGTGCCGTCGAGGAGGACGACGCCGTCGCCCGGGTGCTCCGCCGCTCCGGGAAGCCCGTCATCGTCGCGGTGAACAAGGTCGATGACGAACGCCGCGAGCCCGACACGTGGGCGTTCGCCCGCCTCGGACTCGGAACACCGTTTCCGATCTCGTCCGGCCACGGGCGGGGGACCGGCGAGCTACTCGACGCCGTCGTTGCCGCGCTCCCGCCCGAGACGGAGGACGCGGAGGATCCCGGGCCCGACGGGATCTTCTCGGTGACGATCGTCGGGCGTCCGAACGTCGGGAAGTCGACGTTGTTCAACCGGCTGGTCGGCGATGACCGGTCGGTGGTGCACGACGAGCCGGGCACCACCCGCGACGCGATCGACACGATCATCGAGACCCCGGATGGACCACTGCGCTTCATCGACACCGCCGGCATGCGGCGCCGGAGCCGAATCGACGAGGCCACCGAGTACTACGGCCTCCTGCGCGCGCTCGAGGCAGTCGATCGCGCCGATGCGGCACTGCTGGTGATCGACGCCGAAGCGGGCGTGACGCACCAGGACCAGCGACTCGCAGAGCGCGTCGACGCTTCGGGGACCGCGATCGTGGTCGTGCTCAACAAGTGGGACCTCGTCAAGGACGCCGACCAGCGTCGTCAGGTGCTCGAGGACGTCGCCGACCGGCTCGCGTTCCTCGGCTACGCGCCGGTGCTCAAGATCTCGGCGCTGACCGGCTCACGGTTCGACAAGCTGCTCCCGGCGCTCCGTGAGGCCGAGGAGGCATACCACCGCCGGATCCCGACCGCCGCACTCAACCGCCTCATGCAGGAGGCCCAGGCCCATCACCCACCGCCCGTGGTGAAGCGGCACCGGCCCCGGGTCCTGTACGCCACCCAGGGCGCCACCGACCCACCGACGTTCACCCTCTTTGCCACCCACGAGCTTCCGGCGACCTACCTCCGGTACCTCGAGCGTCGCATGCGGGAGGCCTTCGACTTCGGGCCGACGCCGATCAAGCTTCGGGTCCGCCGCCGGGGGTGACGGGAGCAGTGTCCGGTTCGGTGCACCGGCTGCACCTCCACGCCACGACCAGGGAGCTCGACCGGCGCGCCCCTCGCCGGGTGCTGGAATGGGCGAGTGCCCTGGTGTGACGAATGCGACCGCTTCCTGTCGCCCGCGAGCGTGCGCCGCGACGGGACGTGTCCGACCTGCAGTCGACCGGTCGATCGCGGGAAGGCGAAGGGCGCAGCGGCCGCGCCGGCCGCGACGGACGAGGAGCCGCTCGAGCCCGTGCCGTGGCACTTCAAGCTCCTCCTGGCCGCGGTCGCGCTGTACCTCGGGTACCGAGCGTTCCAGGGCATCGAGTGGCTGGTCGGCCAGGGCTGAGCCGCCCGCCTGGAGAGCGCGCTGCGATTCCTGGGCGGGACGACGCGGGCTCATCCGGTGTCGGGGGGTGGCGCCCGGTCGGGGGGTGTGAGCCACCAGCCGGTGTGGTGGATCTCGAGGCCGTCGGTGGCGTGACAGCCTTCGATACGACAGTGAGGGTCGCGCCATTCGATGGCGGTGTTGAGGAACGTGTCGCCGCTTCGGCCGAGGTGCGCGATGTGGGTGACGTCGCGGCCGTGGGTGAGGACCACGTCGA